>NZ_FNWN01000024.1:0-46787 GCF_900108415.1 Selenomonas sp. KH1T6 | reverse complement strand
CAAATTAGAAAAACAGGGAATGACGCAAAGCATGTCTCGTGTAGCCCACTGCATTGATAACGGGCCCATGGAAGGATTTTGGGGCATACTTAAGCGGGAGATGTACTATGGCAGACGTTTTACCAGCCAGCGTGAACTTATACATTCGATAGAAGCATACATTCATTATTACAACCACAAACGTGTTCAACGTAACCTTGGTATCTTGACACCAATAGAGAAACACACCTTGTATTTAGTCGCATAAAAAGGCCGGCAGACGAATCTGCCGACCAAAGAATTCTTATATTTTTTTATTGTCCTCTTGACGGGGAGCAGTTCAGGGGGTGGCAGCGAAGCTGCCGGGGAGAGTCATTGCCTGCTTCAGAGAGCGAATAACATAATCACGCTTTCTCCTCCACCACACTCTTGCCTGCCAAATAGCCGAAAGTATAGGCGCGGCCATGGCTGCACCCGGTGACAACGATGGGATAGTCCGTGGCAAAGAAGCTGCCGGAGGCATTGCCTGCGGCGTAAAGGCCCGGAATGACCTTGCGCTCCTTGTCCAGTACCTGGAGCTTGTCATTGATGGTGAGGCCTCCCAGGGTCACCAGCAGGGACGTGCCGATGTGTCCGGCGTAGAAGGGAGCCTTCTCCACCGTGGTGAGATAGACTGCATCCTTGCCGAAATCCTCATCCACGCCCTTCCTGGCCAGCTCGTTGTAGCGCTCCACGCTGGCCTTGAGGTTCTCCAGGGGCAGGTGGGCCTTCTGGGCCAGTTCCTCAAGGGTATCGGCCTTGACGATGACGCCCTTTTCCACCAAATCGTTGAACTCATTGAGACGATGATGGAATTGGAGCTTCTTGCAGGCACTCTGCTTGAAGCGGGGTGCCTCCTCAGGCCACTTGGCATCCCAGATGGTCCAGCGGGTAAGTCCCACCTGCTGGCGCACGGCGTTGGATATGTAAGCAAAAGGCAGATCCTCGTTGGCATAGCGCTCGCCATTCTTATTTACTGCCAGCCAGGGCTGGCGGGGAATGGCATCCATGCGGCCTCCGGGGTTCCCGTCAGGGTCCAGCAGGGCATTGTCAAAGAGCATGGGGGCATGGGGACCCTCGTCAATGCCCGCTCCCACCCAGAGCCCCATCTTCTGGCCGTCGCCGGTGTTGAAGCTGTTGGGATAGAGGATTTTCTGCACCTTCTTGGCGCAGGGAATATAGTAGTTCAGCATTTCCTCGTCATGGCCGTAGTCACCGGAGCAGAGGATAACCCCCTTCCTGGCATTGAACTTGATGTATTCCCCGGCAGCGTTCTTGGCGATGACGCCGGTAACCCGGCCCTCGTTGTTGGGACGCACCAGCTGCACGCCGGGAGTCTCATAGATGATTTCCGCTCCCAGCTTCTCGGCGGTGGTCTTCAGAGTGTAGGCCATGGCGATGACCGCATTGCCGCCAATCATGCCTTTCGGCGTAGACTCGGCTGCCCCCTCGGGGGGCTCCAGCACGAAGGACAGGGTGGGGATATTGGGAATGGTGGCATTGGGAGACATCTGGTCTTCCTTCGTCCAGATGGACTTCACCTTGCACCCCAGGCCCTGAGCCTTGTCCACAATCCAGTCATTCACCATGCCGCTCTTCTCGGAGAAAAGTTTCACCACCCGCTGATCAGCCTTGTAGCCGCCCCAGCGCATGATTTCCCGGGTCACATCCAAGGGATTCAGCTGGTTCCCCACAGAAAGCTGCACCTTGGAGTTGACGGCGCCGTAGTCGAAGCTGCGGAAGTTGATGGTAGGCCCTTTCTCGATGACAATAACCTTGGCACCTGACTCGGCAGCGGAAGCGGCAGCGCAAAGGCCGCTCATGCCCGCCCCCACCACGATGACATCAGCTTCCTTTGTTTCCTTGATGCTGCTGTCCGCAATGGGAGCCGGCGCCTTCATGAATTCCGGCTCTGCGCCGACGCCTGCACCGCTCTTGTCCTTCCTCACATGGTCGGTGCGGCCATTGCCACAGCCAGCCAAGAGCCCGGAGGCCATGGTGCCCACCGCAGCCAGAGCACCGACCTTCAGGAAGTTCCTTCGCGTCATTCCCTGTTTCTGCTCCATATTTCTCTCCCCCTGATTAATCAATGTGCTATATGAACTGAAAATAATATCTTTGTTTATTATAAATTAGGGGTGAGTATTTGCCTTTGTAGGAATGCACAAAAGAAAGCTCCTTATTTTCATCTATTCCCTTAAGGCTGTTTTGTCCTCTGGCTTATATAATGGAAAGCAAGCAAAGTATATTTGCCCTCAACTTCCTAAGAAAGGAGGAACTGCCTTATGAAAGATCTTATCCTGAAGGCCCTGGACTTTGCCAAACAGCGTCCTCTGGCCTGTCTGGTGGGAATTTTCCTCATGGGCTGCATCAGCATGGCTGCCATGCACGTGGTGGAGGCCCATTTCCCGGAAATGTCCTGCTCACCCTGCCATGGCATGGAGACTTATGTTGATGGCTATTATCATGATGACCTCATGTCCCACTCCCACATGGAAGCAGGGGTAGCCTGCATCGACTGCCACGACAACGGCATGATTGACAAGCTGAACGAAACCTACTGGTACGTCACAGATGATTTCGACAATCCCCCTCAGCAGCGTGCCTTTGACAATGAAATGTGCACCAAGTGCCACAAGGTTGAGGACATCGTCGCCAAGACCAACTACGATGGCAAGAATCCCCACGATTCACACCTGGGCGACCTGGTCTGCTCTGACTGCCACTACAGCCATGAGAAATCCAAGGCTAAATGCATGGAATGCCACAATTTCGAATTCCTGCAGAACCTGCCTCCTGAATGGGCCAAGAAAGGCGAGCAGAAGTAATTTCTTACCCTCCAAAGCTACACACATCGCAAGACACCCCCCGGAAATTTCCGGGGGGTGTCTTGTGTGTATATTTATGAGATTTTACGCCAGTACAATCTTGCTGAAATCAGCAACCCTGCCTGCCAGCATATCAATGGACTTCAGCAGGCCCAGGCGGTTGTTCCTGATGGCCTCGTCCTTGTCCATGACCATGACGTCCTCGAAGAACTTGTCAATGGGCTGGGTGAGCTCCGTGAGGGCATCGATGGCACCCACGTAGTCCTGGCCGGCAATGAGGCTCTCCACGGAAGATGCCGTAGCCTTGCAAACCTGGCCCAGTGTCTTCTCTGCCTCCACCTGGAAGAGGCTTTCTTCAAAGCCTTCTTTCTCAGCCTTGGCAGCCAGGTTGGAAGCGCGGACCAGAGCCTGGATATGAGCCACAGCGTCGCCGGAGACGAACTTCTGCACAGCCTGGGCGCGGAGGCTCACGGCGTAGAGGTCATCCACATCGGCCAGCACTGCATCCACCACATCGTAGCGCACTTCTTCCAGCACGTTCTTCAGGCGCAGGCGCATGAAGTCAGCCACATCCTGCTGCATCTTCTGGCGGGCAGCCTCGTCGGTAATTCCATAGAGGTCCATGGACTTGGCCACCACTTTGGACAGGCTCAGCTGCCATTTGGCCTCAATCATCATGTTCACCAGGCCAAGAGCCTGACGGCGCAGGGCAAAGGGATCCTGGGAGCCCGTGGGAATCTTGCCACGAGAGAAGGTGCCCACGATGGTGTCAATCTTGTCGGCAGTGCTGACAATGCGGCCTGCCTCGGACTGGGGCTGGCTGTCACCTGCGAAGCGGGGCATATAATGCTCGTCAATGGCTACAGCCACTTTCTCGCACTCCCCATCCAGCTTGGCATACTCACGGCCCATAATGCCCTGCAGCTCGGTAAACTCCGTCACCATGCCGGTGACCAGGTCAGCCTTGCAGAGGATGGCGGCGCGATGAGCGTGCTTTGCGGTCTTCTCGTCAGCCTTGAGCTCGGCAGCGATGAAATCAGAGAGCTCAGCCAGACGCTCTGACTTCTCATACATATTGCCCAGCCCCTGCTGGAACACAACGGTCTTGAGCTTCTCCCGATGCTCCTCCAGGCTCTTCTTGCGGTCCTCATCGAAGAAGAACTGGGCATCCTCCAGACGGGCGCGGAGCACGCGCTCGTTGCCGTGCTGGACAGTCTCCAGATGCTCCTTGCCGCCGTTGCGGACAGTGATAAAGAGGGGCAGGAGCTTGCCCTCGGCGCTCTTCACCGGGAAGTAGCGCTGATGGTCACGCATGGGAGTGATGACCGTCTCGGGAGGCAGGGCCAGATACTTGTCATCGAACTTGCCGCAGAGGGCCGTGGGATATTCCACCAGGTACAGCACTTCTTCCAGCAGGTCTTCGGAAATCTCTGCCTGGCCGCCGTTTGCCTTGGCTGTTTCCACAATCTGCTCACGGATCATGGCCTTGCGGCGCTCCTGGTCCACGATGATGAACTGTGCCTCGCAGGCCTGCTCATAGCTGTCTGCATCAGCAATCTCGAACTCGCCGTTCTTGTCCTTGGTGGGAGAAAGGAAACGATGACCGCGGCTCACGCGGCCGGACTGCACCTCAGCCACCTCGAAGGGAATGACCTCAGAGCCAAGGAGAGCTACAATCCACCTGAGGGGACGGATAAACTTGAAATCAAGGTCACGCCAACGCATATTGTTGGGGAAGGACAGGGAGGAAATGAGCTCCGGCAGGATGGTCTTCAGAAGCTCTGCCGTAGCCTGGCCCTTCTCATGTACCATGGCGTACACATAGCCGTCCTTCACCACCAAATCCTTGGGGTCCACCTTCTGGCCCCGGGCAAAGCCCTGGGCAGCCTTGGTAGGATTGCCGTCAGCATCGAAAGCAATCTGCACGGAGGGGCCGCGGTTCTCGCTTTCCACGTCCTCCTGGCTCTCAGCAAGGCCCGTTACCAGGAGAGCCGTGCGGCGGGGCGTGCCGATGGTGCGGACATTCTCGAAAGCCACGCGGTTTTCCTGCAGGGCCTTTTCTGCCTTTTCCTTCAGCTCCTTCAGGATGCCCGGCATCACATGAGCCGGGACTTCCTCAGTACCGATTTCCAAAAGTAAGTTCTTGCTCATGCCTTTTTCCCTCCTCTGTTCAGCATGGGATAGCCAAGCTCCTCACGCTGCTTCAGGTAACACTCTGCGCACATGCGGGCCAGCTTGCGTACGCGGCCGATGAAGGCCGTGCGCTGGGACACGGAGATGGCACCCCGGGCATCCAGCAGGTTGAAGGTATGGGAGCACTTCAGCACATAGTCATAGGCCGGGTGCACATAGCCCTTCTCGATGACACGCACAGCCTCAGCCTCGTACTTGTCAAAGAGCTCAAAGAGCAGGTCCTCATCGGAAAGGTCAAAGGCATAGGCAGACTGCTCATACTCGTTCTGATGGAACACATCGCCGTAGGTGTAGTCGTCAGTCCACTGCACATCATAGACATTATCCACGCCCTGAATGTACATGGCCAGACGCTCCAGTCCGTAGGTGATCTCAGAAGCCACGGGCTTCACATCCTGGCTGCCTACCTGCTGGAAATAGGTGAACTGAGTGATTTCCATGCCATCCAGCCAGACCTCCCAGCCCAGGCCCCAGGCCCCCAGGGTGGGGGATTCCCAGTTATCCTCTACGAAGCGGATATCGTGCTCGGCAGGATTGATGCCCAGGCGCTCCAGGCTCTCCAGATAAAGCTCCTGGATATTGTCCGGGGAGGGCTTCATGATGACCTGGAACTGATGATGCTGGTAAAGGCGGTTCGGGTTGTCGCCATAGCGGCCGTCAGCCGGGCGACGGGAAGGCTCCACATAGGCCACATTCCAAGGCTCAGGGCCCAAGACACGCAGGAAAGTGGAGGGATTCATGGTGCCGGCGCCCTTTTCCACATCATAGGGCTCGGCCAGGATGCAGCCCTGCTCCGACCAGAACTTCTGCAGGGCCAGGATGATTTCCTGAAATTTCATATCTACAACTCCTTCTGTCTGCAGGGACGCAAAAAAGCCCCGCCCCTGCAACTGTATGTTACAGGGACGAGACTAAAATCCCGCGGTTCCACCCTGATTGGCGCACCTCGTGCACCCACCTCAAGCTATAATTTTGTGCAGCTCCAAAGCGCCCTTCACACTCTTGCGGTCTCACACCCTCACCGCTCGCTGGAACCAGTGCTACTCTTCTTTTTCATCGCTTCCTAAAGTCTAGCAAATCAGGGGTTATCTGTCAATCACAATTACTCATCGTCATCATCATAGCCGCCATCGTCGTCATCATAATCACCGTCATCTTCCTCGTAGTCCCCGTCGTCCTCTTCTTCGTAATCCTCCTCTTCCTCTTCGTAGTCTTCTTCCTCTTCTTCCTCTTCTTCCTCTTCCTCTTCCTCTTCCTCGTCTTCTTCTTCGTCTTCTTCTTCGTCTACATCTTCCTCATCGTCATCATCCTCGTCGTCATCTTCCTCGTCGTCATCTTCCTCGTCGTCATCATCATCGTCATCGTCGTCATCATCATCTTCATCATCATCGTCGTCGTCATCGTCGTCGTCATCGTCGTCGTCATCATCATCGTCGTCGTCATCATCATCGTCGTCATCATCGTCGTCATCATCGTCATCGTCATCATCGTCGTCGTCATCATCGTCATCGTCATCATCGTCATCGTCGTCGTACTCGTCATCGTCATCGAGCTCGAACTCGTCCTCATAATCCTCGTACTCGTATTCTTCGTACTCGATTATCTCTTCATATTCCTCGATAACTTCATCGATATACGTTACATCACCGGTTTCCTGATACTTGGCATAGGCGTTCCTGGCTGCTGCCGCTGAAGCTCCACCTGCAGCGGTGAGGGCTGCCAGTTTGGCGCCGCGTCCCATGCGGCTGCCGCCCTTGCCGCCGCCAGAACCCCTGCCAGAGCCCTTGCCAGAACCTTTGCCTCCGCCATGGCTGGATTCCTTCTTGCCGTGTCCGGAAGGCTTATGGCCAGAAGCAGCCTTCTTGGCGTATTTCTCACTCTGGGCCAGGGCATCCAACGCGTTCTGCAGGCTGTAGCCATTATTCATCAGATAATCAATATCATTCTGTTCATAGTATTTGCCGTTGGGTGCCACATACTCGGAGAGCTTGGCGGTTTTCTTCTGTGCGAATTCTTTTGCTTTCTTAGCCACGTCTTTCATGGATGCCATATCAGATTACTCCCTTCATTTATCCTTATCCTACACATTTATCTGAATCGCCACATCGGCAATCACAGCATACTCACTCCACATTAGTGGTAATCTGCCCCTTCTCCAGTACGAACTCTACCATCTTGGACAAGGCGCTGTCACCGCCGGGGGATATGAACTCGAAGAGGTAGCCATAGCTGCCGTCCCCCAGTTTCTCATCCTTCACCTGCGGCTTATCTCCCAGGGTGAAAGTCTCCACTTCCACAGGGGTGAAGTCTTCATCGTCACCGCTGATGGTCATGGCGTAGTGGATGGTAGTGATCTTGTCGCCCTTCTTGAGCTTCTGCAGATTCCTGTCAGCCATGCCATGACTGTCCAGGCCCTGGCGGGCCCCCAGGATCTTGTAAGCATTATCCTTGAAGCTGTAGGTCACCTGCAGATTGCACTCCTGCCCGTTCAGCTTGATGGGAATGGAGTAAAGGTTGTAATCATCCTCCATGGCAGTGATTTCCACATATACGGGATGGCCGTCCAGCATAGGCCAGGTACCCTGGAAGTTGTCCTTGAAAATCCCCTTGTCCCAGTCAGCCTTGATATCCCCATCGCTGCCAAGGTAGAGAATCAAATCGTTCTGCAGGTCCACACGCACCAGATTGCAGTGGATAGCGGACACCAGGTCCAGCTTTTCCTTGTCCAGCTTGACTACAGCATCGCCGTCTTTGTCAACCTCCACTGAAATATCTTCCAGTGCCTTGATATCAAAGACTCCGCTGGCAGGTTTTTCCTTCTCCTGGACGGCCTGCTGGGCAATCTGCTGCTGGGCCTCCAGTTCCTTCTTGTCATCTGCCAGCTGCTTCTTCAGGTTATCTATAGCCCCGTTGGGCAGTTTGCCATAGATAAGATACTGGTACAGATACTTATGGGGAAGCGAAGCAGAATTCTGATTGGCGTACATGGCGAAGTGATCCTTGTCGCCGTCATAAGAGTGGAAGCCGGAAATGCCGCTGCCCTGGTCACGGCAGTAGCCGTTCACCTTGTAGACCACCGCATCGTCCACAGCCTTAACCAGCTGCTGGTAGGAATTGGGCAGCTGCGCCTTGGACTCCTTGGCCAGATCCGCCAGGTCTACCATGTTGGTAAAGCCCTGCTTGCGGGTATTGCCGCCGTAGTTCTCAGCCGTCTTAGCCTCACGGGCATAGGCAGAGAAGAATTTCTTGGGGTTCTTGGCCGCCGCTTCCAGCGCCTCAAGGCCAAAGGCATCATAAGCCACTTTCAGGGCAGGCATCTTCGCCATGTCAATGACGGAAAGGGTGATGGAATCCTCCACATCCTCCTGCTCGCAACCCTTCACATAAGTGTCACAGATGGCCTTGCCAATGCCGTTGCCCCCCAGTGCCGGATTCTTGGCCAGTGCTCCTACCCAGCCGGTATAGTACCAGCCGCAGCCAGGCTCCACTTCCTCAGAACCAACCATGTACTTGGTCAGGCCCTCCAGCATATGGGCCGTTTCATAAGTAGCCATCAGGCAGGCATCGAAGCCGATCAGCTCGAAGGGCGGCTTGTCCTTTGAGGACTCATACACCGAGTCAAAGGCCTGACGAATATCGTTGAGGCTCAGGGGGCGCTCTGAAAATTCGTCATAGCAGACCCCGCTCATGCTGCCGCCGCCATGATCCCAAAAGACGAAGATATGGTGGTCAGCTGTGTAGTTTTCCTTGCCAAACTTCAGAAAATCCGCCAGCGTGGCAGGATCTCCCATATCGGCTCCCTTCACTTTCCCCAGTTCATGGAAGCCTTCGCTGTCGTAGAGCAGCCGTACCGCTGTCTTGCCCTTGGCGCCGATTTCGCTGTGCCATTTCTTGGCACCGCCGGCCTCAATGAGCACCTTCACATTGGACGGCAGCTTCACCTTCTCCAGCTCTGCCAAATCTGCAGAGGCTGCCCCGAACCTGGACTCAAGGTCCGTACCGCAGAGATACCAGTGGATAACCCAGGTATCGTCCTTGCCGTAAGTATCCTTGAACTCTGCCACCGTGGCCTTGCCCGATGGCTTGTCCTCCGAGCATCCGCTAAGGAAAGCAAATGCTGTCAGCAGGACCATAATTAGAATTCCCCTAAGTGCGGCTCTTGTCATAGAAAATTCCTCCTATAAAACAGGCAAGTCCACCCTTTTCCTTTCACTGAGGGTCCTAACACCCCTCGACTTCTGAATAATTCTATGCAATTTTCTGATTTCCTGCTTTTTCCTTATAATATAACAAGCAATTTCGAAGAAAAACAGGAGTTTCAGAATGTCACTCTCCCCATGCCACTAAAAAAGGCCAGTCACAAACCAGAAATAACCGATTTGCGACTGGCCCCTTATTAAAACAGGACTATTGCTGTCAACGTTTAAATGCAAAGCAGCGTGTTTCGTTATTGCTTATCTGAACTTACAGAACCCCAGCCTGCACCAATGTCGGAATAACCGAACCAATTCGCATTGGCATCCCAATTAAACTGATAGCGTTTACGATTATTGCCCTTCTCGAAAGCCAACACCAGATTCCCGTTTTTCAATGCCACAATATAAGGATATGCCCCGGCTTCGTGGGCATAATTCTGGCTGTCAATGTAGACCTCCAGCTTCTGAGCATTGGGCGAGTATCCGAAAAGGCAGGCGCGTTCAATTGACTGCAAAACATAAAACTGCTCGCTGTTGCTGGTGTTTTTCAGCACGCGGAAGGTATAACCGTATTCCACTTTTGGAAAGTGCTCATCGGCAATTTTCTTGTCATTCAGCCATACCTTCAGATGCAGCCTGTTGTCGCTGCTGGCCTGCCAAAGTTTCCGCATCTGGAACTTGAGTGGCCCGTAAGGAGTAGTGAAGGTTTCCGTCAACGCCTGGTCATTTTTCAATCCTTCAGTGAAATTTTTTGCCTCATAAGTCATTTGGTAAGATTCAGCGGCAAGACATACCGTAGCAAACGCCATAATCATCAGGCCTAATAGGAATGCAATACATTTTTTCATTGTCCTTCCTCCCTAAACAATCTCTGTTGATCTGCCACTTGCATCATACAACGTTTCCTCAATTAAGCGTCCTGTAAGGAGAAATCCTTCCCCCTTTGAAAGTAGCTTCCACAGCCAGGCCTTTTTTGTCAAGCTGATAGACCTGCACGCCCTCAGCGGTGATTGTTGCACCTGCATAGGTCACACCGTTGACGCCGTCAGTAGCATCAGCTGAAGTTTCAGAGCCAAAGTTGATCTTGCCAGAAACTAATTTATCCCAAGCTGTTTTATTCGCAATGATGAAAAGCAAGTCGTATTCCTTAGCGCCAAAATTTATGCCCAGGCTCACTTCCTTCATCTTAACATAGATTCTTTCGCCGGTATGGTTGTTTACGGCCACCCCGCGCCCGTGATCATCGCCCCAAAATCCCCATTTGACACTAGAGGCGCTGATAGTGCAATAAGCATAGGCATCCTGCACCGCCTCCTGTGCTGACGGATACTTCTGATACATGCGCTCCAGGACCTTCCCGCTCATCTCATTAAGTTCGGCACGCTGCTGGTCAGGGGTAGCCTTAGCGGCAAATACAGTGCTTGCCATCGTTAAGACCAGCATGAATAAAATCAGTTGGAAAAAATTTTTCTTCATGAGAACATCCTCCTTGTACAAAACCAACTGATGGTAATTTCTCCATGCGTCCCCCTAATCCCTGCTTCATCTTGCATTCCAGGCATCAAAAAAGCCCGCCATCCTTTGCGGATAGCGGACTTCTCATTATGTCGGAATTACACCAGCTCGATGATGCACATGGGTGCAGCGTCGCCGCGACGCACGCCGAGCTTCAGGATGCGGGTGTAGCCGCCCTGGCGGTCTGCGTACTTGCCTGCGATCTCATCGAAAAGCTTCCTCACGACATCTTCATCAGAAAGGCTGGCAATAGCCTGACGACGGGCGCTGAGGTCACCGCGCTTAGCGAGGGTGATGAGCTTCTCAGCCAGGCTCTTAAGTTCGCGAGCCTTTGCCTGGGTCGTCTCGATGCGGCCATATCTGAAGAAGGAAGTGAGAATGCTGCGCAGCAGTGCCTTACGAGCAGCACCGTTACGGCTAAGTTTACTGTGTCTCATTTATTTCCCTCTTTCCTATCAATCGTTGTTCTGCTTGAGCGAAAGTCCCAGCTCCTCGAGCTTCTTCTTGACTTCCTCCAGGGACTTGCGTCCCAGATTGCGGACCTTCATCATGTCATCTTCCGATTTCTCGGCCAGATCTGCCACGGTGTTGATATCAGCACGCTTGAGGCAGTTGAAGGAACGCACGGAGAGGTCCAGATCCTCGATGGTCATTTCCAGGACCTTGGAGGAAGTATCCACTTCCTCCTCCGGGAAGGTTGCCTCCTCCTCGATCTCCTCCTCCGTGAGGCCGTCCATGTTCTGGAACAGCTTCAGGTGCATGACCAGGATGCCGGCAGCCTTGCTGACAGCTTCCTCGGGACGCAGGGAACCGTCGGTCCAGACTTCCAGTATGAGCTTGTCATAGTCCGTGACATTGCCCACGCGGGTGTCCTGCACCGTGTAGTTCACGCGCTGCACCGGGGAGAAAATGGAATCGATGGGAATGACGCCGATGACGTCATCCGGCTTCTTGTTCTTGTCAGCCGGAGCATATCCACGGCCACGCTCAACAATCATTTCAATCTTGAGCTTGCCGGACTCGTTCACCGTGGCAATGTGCAGGTCAGGATTGAGGACTTCGATGTCTTCGTCACAGATGACGTCAGCACCAGTGACCTCTTTCTCACCCTCCACATCGATGCGGATGGTACGAGGCTCGCTGCCCTGCATCTTGAGGCAGAGCTGCTTCAGGTTCAGCACGATGTTGGTCACATCGTCGCGTACTCCGGGGATGGTGGAGAACTCATGGAGCACACCATCGATTCTGATGGAGGTAATTGCAGCACCTTCCAGGGAGGACAGGAGCATACGGCGCAGGCTGTTGCCAAAGGTGGTGCCGTAGCCACGCTCCAAAGGCTCACAGATGAACTTGCCGTAGCGGTTATCCTCACTGATCTCCGCAATTTCAATTTTCGGTTTCTCGATGTCAATCATCTTGAAGTAACCTCCTCAAATAACAATAACGCTATGCACAAAGGCACAAAAGATCATTATTTGGAGTACAACTCGACGATAGCCTGCTCATTGACAGGAACATCAATCTCGTCACGGTTCGGGAAACGGGTGACCTTGCCGGTGAGACCAGCCTGGTCAGCCTCGAGCCATGCGGGAGCGGACAGATGGTTGCTGCTCTCCTTGAGCTCCTTGAAGAAGGCGCCCTGCTGGCTCTTCTCAGACACAGCGATGACGTCGCCAACGGAAACCAGAGCGGAGGGGATATCCACGCGCTTGCCGTTCACAGTGAAGTGACCGTGGTTCACCAGCTGACGAGCCTGACGACGGGTGTTGGCGAGGCCAAGACGGAAAACCACGTTGTCAAGGCGGCGCTCCAGGAGACCGAGGAGGTTCTCACCGGTAACGCCCTGCATCTTCTTTGCCTTATCATAATATCCACGGAACTGCTTCTCCAGCACACCGTAGATGAACTTTGCCTTCTGCTTCTCTTTCAGCTGGAGGCCATACTCGGACACCTTGCGGTTGGTACGGCGCGGCTGACGCTTGGATTCCTTGGAACGGCCGATTACCGCGGGCTCGAGGCCGAGGGCACGGCAACGCTTAATGGCGGGAACTCTATCAATTGCCATTAGAAAAATGCACCTCCTATTAAACTCTTCTACGCTTCGGCGGACGGCAGCCGTTGTGCGGGATCGGGGTAACGTCCTTGATCATGCTGACCTCAAGGCCCGTAGCCTGCAGGGAACGGATTGCTGCCTCACGGCCGGCACCGGGGCCCTTTACATAGACCTCGACCTGCTTCAGACCGTGCTCCATAGCTGCCTTGGCTGCCGTCTCGGCTGCCATCTGAGCAGCGAACGGAGTGCTCTTGCGGGAACCACGGAAACCGAGGCCGCCAGCGCTTGCCCAGGAAAGTGCATTGCCGCTCCTGTCAGTGAGCGTGACAATGGTGTTGTTGAACGTAGAGCTGATGTGCGCTACGCCATATTCGACGTTCTTGCGAACTTTTTTCTTCGTGCGGACTGCTTTCTTAACTGCCACCAGTTAACCCTCCTTCATTAGTCTTTCTTCTTGCCTGCAACGGCCTTTTTCGGGCCTTTACGGGTGCGGGCATTGTTTTTGGTGTTCTGTCCACGGACAGGAAGGCCGAGACGGTGGCGGCGGCCACGGTAGCAGCCGATATCAACGAGTCTCTTGATGTCCATCTGACGCTCGCGGCGAAGGTCACCTTCAACCACCACGTTCTTATCGATAGCATCACGAAGCTTAACCACTTCGTCCTCCGTGAGGTCACGAGTACGGGTATCAGCGTTAACGCCAGTCATGGCGAGCAACTTCTTGGAAGTCGTAAGACCAATACCATAGATGTAAGTCAAAGCAATTTCAATTCTCTTGTCACGGGGCAAATCTACACCGGCAATACGTGCCATTAATAAAGCACCTCCTTATAAATCAAATAATCAACCTTGTCTCTGTTTATGCTTAGGATTCTCGCAGATGACCATGACACGGCCCTTGCGCTTGATGACTTTGCATTTTTCACAGATACGCTTCACTGACGGCTTAACCTTCATTAAAGTATGCCTCCTTTTCCTTATTGTCAGTCTGTCATTTCTCGAGTATATCATCTTTTTGCCCCCCTGCAAAGCATTTTTTGCAGGAAATGCAAAAATTTTTTCGAGGGCAGCTGACCTTATTTGAATCGGTAGGTTATACGGCCACGGGTCAAGTCATAGGGCGTAAGCTCAATGGTGACTTTGTCCCCTGGCAGGATACGGATGAAGTTCATGCGGATCTTGCCGGATACATGAGCCAGTACAACATGACCATTTTCAAGCTCGACCTGAAACATTGCGTTGGGCAGTGCTTCCAGGACTTTGCCTTCTACTTCAATAACATCTTGTTTTGACATGTTCTTCCCCTTTACCTTAACTTGGTTGGGCCAAAGTCATTCCAAAGGAGCTTTTTCATTTCTAATGCCATGCCCAACAACAGAACATTATTAAATTCATAATTATATCATTCGTATCATTGCAAGGGGGCGGCCATATAGGCCGCCCTCGCAACAATACATGGAAGTTTTTAAGCTTCCCTTCAGCCCTTGAGGACTGCAACCAGGCTTTCTGTCACCTTGCTGATTTCCTGACGGCCATCAACTTCGGCATAGATGCCTGCTGCTGTGTAGTAATCGATGAGAGGCTTCGTGGACTCTTCGTACTTCTTCAGACGATTGCCCATGGTCTCGGCGGTATCATCGGCGCGCTGATAAAGCTCGCCGCCGCATTCATCGCACTTGCCCTCAGCCTTAGTCGGGTTGAATTTCAGGTGGTAGGTTGCACCACAAGCTTTGCAGATGCGGCGGCCTACAGCACGCTCGATGAGCTCGCTTGACGGAACGCTGATGTTCAGCACCTTGTCAAGCGCCAGGCCCAGGTCCTGAAGGATGCCCTTCAGTGCATCGGCCTGTCCCACTGTACGGGGGAACCCATCCAGGATGAAGCCCTTCTTGCAATCGTCCTTGGCAAGCCTGTCGCGGACAATGCCGATGGTGACTTCATCAGGCACGAGATTTCCGGCATCGATGAAGGCTTTCGCCTGCTTGCCCATCTCTGTACCTTCCTTGATGGCGGCCCGGAACATATCCCCAGTGGAGATATGAGGAACACCCAGTTCCTTTACCAGTGCAGCCGCCTGCGTGCCCTTGCCGGCACCCGGGGGGCCCATTAACAAGATATGCATGTTTATGCCTCCTTATTTTATGACCCCTTACTTCATGAACCCTTCGTAGTGGCGCATAACCACCATAGACTCAATCTGCTTCATGGTCTGGAGGGCAACGCCCACCACAATCAGCAGTGCCGTACCGCCAAAGTACACGCCTTCAATGTGAGTGGCTGCCGCAATCATATTGGGCAGTACTGCAATGAAAGCCAGGAAAATGGAGCCGGCCAGAGTGATGCGGGTCATGACATGGTCAAGATAGTCTGCCGTCGGCTGGCCCGGGCGGATGCCAGGGATGAAGCCGCCGTATTTCTTGAGGTTCTCTGCCATATCCGATATCTTTACAGTAACCGCAGTATAGAAGTAAGTAAAGAACACGATGAGCAGGACGTATAGTGCCGTCTGCAATGGTGTTCCCCACTGCAAATAACTGGCAACGGTCTTTACCCAGGGCACTTCAATGAACTGGGCAATGGTCACTGGAAACATCAGCACGGATGACGCAAAGATGATGGGAATCACGCCTGCCTGGTTCACCTTCAGGGGGATATGGCTGGAATGACCGCCATAGGCCCGCTGGCTCCCCACCCGCTTCGCATAGGAAATGGGTATATGGCGGAAGCCGGTTTCCACGTGGATTACGAACACGATCATCGCTACTGCGATGACCATGAACATAAACACACTGAAGTAACTGATGGTGCCTGCCTGGACGTAATGGTAAATGGTTCCGATGTTCTTGGGGAGCGCCGCCACGATGCCGGCAAAGATGATAAGGGATATGCCGTTACCAACTCCCTGGGCTGTGATCTGCTCACCCAGCCACATCAGGAATACCGTACCAGCCGTAAGTGTAATCGCAATGATGAGGATGTTCACCGGGCTGGGATTCAGGATAGCGGCTTTGAGTCCGATGGACATGCCGATAGCCTGGAGGAAAGCCAGCACTACCGTGAGGTAGCGGGTGACTTTCGTAGTCTTCTTGTGCCCCTCTGCCCCTTCTTTGGACCACTGTTCCAGCGTGGGAATGACAACATTCAGCAGCTGGATGATGATGGCCGCGTTGATGTAGGGGGTGATGCTCATGGCAAAGATAGAGAACTTGCTGAAAGCACCACCGGAGAAGAGGTCAAGGAGACCGAAGAGGCTGCCATTGGCAAAAAGTTGCTCGATCGCCGCTGGGTCAACCCCGGGGACGGGGATGTGAGTCCCCATCCGGAAGATCGCGAACATGATGAGAGTGAAGATGATCTTATCTCGCAGTTCGGGAATCTTGAAGATGTTGCCAAGGGCTGCGAGCACCTTACTTCACCTCAATTTTTTCGATCTGACCGCCAGCAGCGGTGATCTTCTCCTCTGCGGACTTGGTGAAACCGTTGGCACGGACGGTGAGCTTCTTGGTGAGCTCGCCCTTGCCAAGGATGCGGATGCCGTCACGGACATTCTTCAGGATGCCGCTCTCAACCAGAGCTACGGGATCAACCACTGCGCCATCCTCAAAACGGTTCAGGCTCTCAACGTTGACCTCTGCAAAGGTCTTGGCCCAGATATTCTTGAAGCCGCGCTTCGGCAGACGACGATAGATGGGCATCTGGCCACCCTCGAAGCCGGTGCGGACACCGCCGCCGCTACGGGAGTTCTGGCCCTTCATGCCGCGGCCGGAAGTCTTGCCGTTGCCGGAGCCGAGGCCGCGGCCAACGCGATTGCGCTCCTTACGGGAGCCTTCTGCGGGCTGTAATTCATGTAACTTCATGCTTGCACCTCCTGTCCTCTAGAATTATTCTGCAATCTCTTCCACAGAGATCAAATGCTCAACCTTGTGGAGCTGGCCACGCACAGCCGGATTGTCCGGCAGGATGGAAACAGAGTTCACCTTGCGCAGGCCGAGAGCGCGGACAGTGCGGCGCTGGGTCTCAGGACGGCCAATGAGGCTCCTCTTGAGCGTAACTTTCACTTTTGCCATTGCGTAAGAGCCTCCTTAACCTAAAATCTCAGCGACAGTCTTGCCACGGAGCTCAGCCACAATCTCGGGCTGCTTGAGAGCCTTGAGGCCCTCCATGGCTGCACGCACCATGTTGTTGGGGTTGGAAGAACCCAGGGACTTGGTCAGGATGTCATGAACGCCTGCCAGCTCCAGTACGGCACGCACGGGGCCGCCGGCGATAACACCGGTACCTTTGGCAGCCGGCTTCATCATAACCTGGCCTGCACCGAAGATGCCCAGCATCTCGTGGGGAATGGTACGGTTGTCCTTCAGGGCAACAGTGATGAGGTTCTTCTTTGCATCCTCGACACCCTTGCGGATAGCCTCGGGAACCTCAGCAGCCTTGCCGAGACCTACACCGACCTTGCCCTTCTTGTTGCCGACCACAACCAGGGCGCTGAAGGAGAAGCGGCGGCCGCCCTTGACGACTTTCGCAACTCGGTTAATGTATACAACTTTCTCCTCGAACTCCGGAGTTTCGTTGTCCATATTTCTAGCCATTCATTTACCTCCTTTGTTTTTTAGAATTTCAGGCCAGCTTCACGAGCGGCCTCAGCCAGTGCTGCCACGCGGCCGTGGTACACATAACCGCCACGGTCGAAGACTACCTCGCTGATGCCCTTCTCCAGAGCACGCTTGGCAATCTCGGCACCGATAGCCTTGGCGGCCTCGATGTTGCCGCCGTAATTCTCGAAGCCCTTGTCCTGAGTGCTGGCGGAAACCAGGGTCATGCCCTTCTCATCGTCGATGATCTGAGCATAGATGTTGGCAAGGCTCCTGTAAACATTGAGGCGCGGACGAGCCGCAGTGCCAGCGATATGGTTGCGGACACGCAGGTGACGCTTCTGACGTGCCTTGTTCTTATCTGCCTTAATAAGCACAGAGATTCACTCCTTTCTCGAGTCAGTTCCTTATTTCTTGCCCTTAGCGCCGGCTTTACCCTCTTTGCGACGGATATGCTCGCCAGCGTACTTGATACCCTTGCCCTTGTAAGGCTCAGGCTCACGGAAGCTGCGGATCTCTGCAGCGATCTGGCCGACAACTTCCTTGTCGATGCCGGAAACCGTGATGGAGGTAGCGGTGGGCACATCGAAGGTGATGCCTTCGGGGGGCTCAACCACAACCGGGTGGGAGAAACCAAGGGACAGGTTCAGGTTCTTGCCCTGCTTCTGGGCACGATAACCAACACCTGCGATCTCGAGGTTCTTCTGATAGCCTTCCGTCACACCAACAACCATGTTGTTGATGAGGGTACGGGAGAGGCCATGGAGAGACCTGTGCATTTTATCATCAGACGGACGCTCCACAGTGAGAACGCCATTGTCGATGGTTACTTTCATTTCCGGGCTGATCTGGCGGGAAAGTTCACCTTTCGGGCCTTTGACTTTCACCAGATTGTCCTCGCCGACCGTAACGGTTACGCCTGCGGGGATCTCAATCGGTGCTCTACCAATTCTTGACATCTGTACACCTCCTGACTATTTTTCAATTACCAAACGTATGCGATGACTTCGCCGCCGAGACCGGCCTTGCGAGCCTGCTTGTCGCTCATGATCCCCTTGGAAGTGGAGATGATGGCGATGCCGAGGCCGCCCAGCACGCGGGGCAGCTCATCGTGCTTTGCATACTGGCGAAGACCAGGCTTGGAAATACGCTTGATACCGGAGATAACCTTCTCGCGGTTCGGGCCATACTTCAGGGAAATCGTGATGACACCCTGCTTGTTGTCCTCGTTGAAAGAATAGTCCTTGATGAAGCCCTCTTCCTTCAGGACCTCTGCGATAGCGGTCTTGATCTTGGAACCGGGGACATCCACCGTCTCGTGGAATACAGAGTTTGCATTGCGCAAACGGGTCAGCATATCTGCAATAGGATCAGTCATTACCATGAATCGATATCCTCCTTTCAAATAATAAGAATTACCAGCTAGCCTTGGTCACGCCAGGAATAGCGCCCGCGTAGCTCTGCTCGCGGAAGCAGATGCGGCACATGTCAAACTTGCGCATGTAGCCATGGGGACGGCCGCAGATCTTGCAACGGTTGTACTGACGAGTAGAGAACTTTGGCTCTTTGCTCCACTTCTCTACCATAGACTTCTTTGCCATGAGCTTCTTTCCTCCTCTTATGCTTTGAACGGCATACCCATGAGTTTCAGGAGCTCTCTGGCTTCCTCATCCGTCTGTGCCGTCGTAACGATAACAATGTTCATGCCACGGATCTTGTCGATCTTATCGTACTCGATTTCCGGGAAAATGAGCTGTTCTTTGAGACCGACAGCGTAGTTGCCACGGCCGTCGAAGGCAGTGCCGGACACACCACGGAAGTCACGGACGCGGGGCAGAGCCACGTTCATGAACTTGTCGAGGAACTGGTACATGCGCTCGCCGCGCAGGGTCACCTTGCAGCCGATGGGCATGCCCTCACGGAGCTTCCAGGCAGCCAGGGACTTCTTGGCGCGGGTGAGGAGTGGCTTCTGGCCGGCGATGATGGTGAGGTCGCTCACAGCGGAGTCGAGAGCCTTGGGGTTGCCCACAGCCTCGCCAACGCCCATGTTGATGATGACCTTCTCAACCTTAGGAAGCTGCATCACGTTCTTGTAGCCGAACTTCTCAGTGAGTGCCGGCACAACTTCCTTCTGGTACTTTTCCTGTAATCTATCCAATGTATTTCCTCCTTCCTTCAATTATTTGGTCTGGTCGATGACTTCGCCGCACTTCTTGCAGACGCGGACGTTCTTGCCATTGACTTCCTTGTGAGCTACGCGGGTAGCCTTGGAGCAGGCGGGGCAGACCAGCATGACCTTGCAGGCATGCATGGGAGCTTCCTTCACCAGGATACCGCCCTGAGGAGCCTTCACGTTCGGCTTCGTGTGACGCTTAACCTTGTTCACGCCCTCAACGACAACCTTGCCCTTCTTCGGCATAGCAGCCACAACCTTGCCCTGCTTGCCCTTATCTTTGCCGGACAGCACGACAACCGTGTCGCCCTTCTTCACGTTCAGTTTAACGAGTGACAAAATAGCACCTCCTCACGAATTAAAGTACTTCAGGAGCCAGGGAGACGATCTTCATGAAGTCTTTGTCGCGAAGCTCTCTAGCTACCGGTCCGAAAATACGAGTGCCCTTCGGAGTCTTGTCTTCCTTGATGATGACGGCTGCATTCTCGTCGAAACGGATGTAGGAACCGTCAGCACGGCGCAGGCCCTTCACGCTGCGGACAACCACAGCCTTGACCACGTCGCCCTTCTTCACCTGACCGCCAGGAGCTGCGGATTTCACGGCTGCGACGATGATGTCGCCGATGTTAGCGTACTTGCGGTAAGAGCCGCCAAGCACGCGGATGCACATGATTTCTTTCGCGCCCGTGTTGTCGCCAACATTCAGGATAGTTTGCTGCTGAATCATTATGTAACCTCCTTCTTCGTGTATTTGGCTTACTTAGCGCGCTCGATAACCTCGACCACTCTCCAACGCTTGGTCTTGGAAAGGGGACGGGTCTCCATCAGGGACACCTTATCGCCAACATGCGCATCGTTCTTCTCGTCATGCGCATGGAATTTCACAGTCCTCTTGACCGGCTTCTTGTAAAGCTTGTGCTGCTCGATCTCCTCGATAGCAACCACAACGGTCTTGTCCATCTTGTCGGAAATAACCTTGCCGACCTTAGTCTTACGTACGTTTCTCTCGCTCATTAGGGAGCCTCCTTCCTTCTGCATATCACTTGTTTTGCGCCTTAGGCCTTGGCAGCCTGCTCGCGCTGGATCGTCTTGATGCGGGCGATCGTCTTCTTCACATCTTTGATACGCATCGGGTTGTCAAGCTGGCCGGTGGCGAGCTGGAAACGGAGGTTGAAGAGCTCCTCTTTGAGCGAAGCAAGCTTCTGGTTCAGTTCGTCTGCGTTCATCTCGCGAATCTCATTAACCTTCATTATGCTTCACCACCCTCTGCAACAGTGTCTTCCTTAGTCACGAACTTGGTCTTGATGGGCAGCTTGTGGCCTGCAAGGCGCATTGCCTCACGGGCAACTTCCTTGGACACGCCGTCCATCTCGAAGAGGACGCGGCCCGGCTTCACAACTGCTACCCAGTACTCGGGGGAGCCCTTACCGGAACCCATGCGGGTCTCAGCCGGCTTTGCGGTTACGGGCTTGTCCGGGAAAATCTTGATCCAGACCTGGCCGCCACGCTTGATGTAACGGGTCATAGCGATACGGGCTGCCTCGATCTGACGGTTGGTGATCCAGGCGGGCTCAAGAGCCACCAGACCGAACTCACCATGGCTCACAGTGTTGCCGCGATGAGCCTTGCCCTTCATGCGGCCACGGAACTGCTTGCGATATTTAACTCTCTTAGGAAGTAACATTAAGCTTCGCTCCCTTCGCTGGCAACTTTACGCTGCTTTCTCTCCGGAAGGACTTCGCCCTTGAAGATCCAAACCTTGATACCGATGCGGCCATACGTGGTATGAGCCTCAGCCGTGCCGTAATCGATGTCTGCACGGAGTGTGTGAAGGGGAATGCTGCCCTCACGATAGCTTTCGCTGCGAGCGATCTCTGCACCGCCGAGACGGCCTGCGCAGGTGATCTTGATGCCCTTGGCGCCCAGGCGCATGGTGCGGCCCACGGACTGCTTCATGGCACGGCGGAAAGCGATGCGGCGCTCCAGCTGGGAAGCGATGTTCTCAGCCACCAGAGTTGCATCCATATCCGGCTGCTTGATCTCAGCGATGTTGATGTCAACGCGCTTCTCGGTGTAGCTCTTGAGGCCTTCCTTGATCTGCTCGATGCCGGAACCACCGCGGCCGATAACCATGCCCGGCTTTGCGGTGTGGATGGTGATCTTGAGGCGGTTCTTGGTGCGCTCCGTCTCAATCCTGGAGATTCCTGCTGCCAGGAGGCTCTTCTTCAGGTAATCACGAATCTTGATATCTTCATGCAGGTTCTCTGCAAAATCTTTATCTGCATACCACTTGGCATCCCACTGCTTGACAATGCCAAGGCGAATACCATGCGGATTAACTTTCTGACCCAATCCGTTTCCCTCCTTCTTAGTTCTTCTCGTTGACGACGATGGTCACATGGCTCGTGCGCTTCAGGATCTTGAAAGCCTGACCGCGGGAACGCGGATGGATGCGCTTGAGGGTGGGACCCTGATCAACGAAGGCGGAGGAAACGTAGAGCTTGTCCACGTCCATGTCGAAGTTGTTCTCAGCGTTGGCAACAGCGCTGCGCAGAACCTTCTCGACAACTTCAGCGCCAACCTTCGGCGTGAACTTCAAAATCGCAAATGCTTCAGCGACGTTCTTGCCACGGATGAGATCCATGACCACACGAACCTTGCGCGGAGCGATGCGAACGTATTTAGCTACTGCTTTTGATTCCACAACGATTCTCCTTTCGCTTACTTCAGTGAGGTCTTGCGCTCTTCGCCGGCATGGCCTTTGAAAGTGCGCGTCGGTGCGAACTCACCCAGCTTATGGCCGACCATGTCCTCAGTGACATAGACAGGCACATGCTTGCGTCCATCATGGACAGCAATGGTATGACCGACGAAGTCCGGGAAAATCGTGGAGCTTCTGGACCAAGTCTTGACAACCTTTTTATCGTTAGCTTCGTTGAGAGCCGTGATCTTCTTCATGAGGCTTTCTTCAACGAAAGGGCCCTTCTTAATGGATCTTGACAAAGTTTATCCCCCTCTCTTACTTCGTGCGGTGCTTCACTATGAGGCTTTCGGAAGCCTTGTTCTTGCGACGGGTCTTCGTACCCATAGCGCACTTGCCCCACTTGGTAACAGGGTTCTTGCGGCCAACAGGGGAACGGCCCTCACCACCGCCGTGCGGATGGTCATTCGGGTTCATGGCAACGCCGCGGTTCTCCGGACGGATACCGAGCCAACGGCTGCGGCCTGCCTTACCGAGAGTGATGTTCTCATGCTCCAGGTTGCCAACTTCACCGATGGTAGCACGGCAGTTGATGTGAACCTTGCGGAGCTCGCCAGACGGCATACGGAGCAGAGCATAGTTGCCCTCTTTTGCCATGAGCTGTGCGCTGGTGCCAGCGGAACGAACGAGCTGTGCACCCTTGCCGATCTTCAGCTCGACAGCGTGAACGGTAGTACCTACCGGGATGTTCTTCAAGGGGAGGGCATTGCCCACCTTGATGTCGGCCTCGGGGCCGGACTCAACCATATCGCCTACCTTGAGGCCATTGGGAGCCAGGATGTAGCGCTTCTCGCCGTCAACGTAGTTGAGGAGAGCGATGCGGGCGCTGCGGTTCGGATCGTACTCGATGGTAGCCACGCGAGCGGGGATGCCGTCCTTAGTGCGCTTGAAGTCGATGATACGATAGAGGCGCTTGTGGCCGCCGCCCTGATGGCGAACGGTCAGGCGACCCTGCTGATTGCGGCCGCCGTTCTTCTTCAGGCGCTCAGTCAGGGATTTCTCAGGCTTGTCGGTGGTGATCTCGTCGAAAGAAGCGACGGTCATGAAACGACGGCCTGCAGAATAGGGTTTAAAGGATTTTACTGCCACTTGTATTTACCTCCTTCTTCTAAGATTAGGCCTGGAAGAACTCGATGCTTTCGCCAGCAGCGAGCTTCACAATAGCCTTTTTATAGTCAGGGCGCTTGCCGATGGTGCGGCCCATGCGCTTGGTCTTGCCGAGAACATTCACGGTGTTGACCTTCTCAACCTTGACATTGAATACCTCGGCCACAGCCTTGGCAATCTCGATCTTGTTGGCGGCCTTCGCCACAACGAAGACGTATTTGCCCTCAGCCATCAGCTGGGTCGTACGCTCGGTGATGAGCGGACGGATCAGGATTTCACGTGCTTCCATTATGCGAATACCTCCTCGATACGGGCGACGGCATCCTTGGTGACAAAGAGCTTGCCATGGTTCAGGATGTCATGGACATTGAGGCCCAGAGCCGTGATGGCCTTCACGCCCGGAATGTTGCGTGCGGACTTCTCAACAGCCTCAGCTTCATCAGCAGTGATGAAGAGAGCCTTCTTCTCGACGCTGAAGCTCTTCAGCACCTCGACCATCTGCTTGGTCTTGGGAGCATCGAAAGCGAGCTTGTCGAGAACGATGAGGTCGCCGCTCTTAACCTTGTCGGAAAGAGCGCACTTGAGTGCCAGACGGCGCTGCTTGCGAGGCATGGTGAAAGCGTACTTGCGGGGATGGGGTCCGAAAACCGTACCGCCGCCAACCCACAACGGGCTGCGGGTGGAACCGCTGCGAGCGCGGCCCGTGCCCTTCTGCTTCCAGGGCTTGCGGCCGCCGCCACGAACGAAGCCACGAGTCTTGGTGGCATGAGTGCCGAGGCGCTGAGCGGCAAGCTGCATGATAACGGCCTGATGGAGAAGACCTGCGTTCATCTCTACGCCGAAAATGTTGTCATTGAGCTCGATATCGCCAACCTGCTTGTTAGCGATGTCATAAACTGCTACGTTAGCCATAATTTGGGGTATCCTCCTTCCAATTAGTTTTTAGCCTGCTTTGCGGGCTTGACAGTGTCTTTGATCACAACAAAGCTCTTCTTGGGGCCCGGGATAGCACCCTTGATGAGGATGAGGTTGCGGTCAGTATCCACACGGACAACCGTGAGGCGCTGCACCGTAACGCGCTCGCCACCCATGCGGCCAGGGAGCTTCTTGCCCTTCAGCACGCGTCCGCCGGGGCCGGAAATCATAGCACCAGTGGAACCGGGCTCACGATGAGACTTGGAACCATGTCCCATGGGGCCGCGTGCGAAGTTGTGACGCTTGATACCGCCGGCAAAGCCCTTGCCCTTGGAGGTACCCGTTACATCAACTAACTCACCTGCAGCGAATATATCAACGCCGATGGAATCACCGACTTTATATTCAGAAGGATCCTGAAGGCGCATCTCGCGAATGAACTTGACCGGCTTCACACCAGCCTTGTCGAAATGGCCTTTCATTGGCTTGTTGACCTTGTTCTCCTTGATTTCGCCAAAGCCGAGCTGCACTGCGTTGTAGCCGTCGGTCTCAACAGTCTTGTTCTGAATGACGATGTTGCCACCGGCCTCCACAACAGTTACGGGAACGACCTTGCCTTCTTCCGTGAAGATCTGGGTCATGCCAAGTTTTCTACCTAAAATTGCTTTAGACATTCATTCCACCTCCCCTGGGATTAAAGTTTGATTTCAATGTCCACGCCAGCCGGAAGGTCGAGACGCATGAGAGCATCAACGGTCTTGTTGGTCGGCTGCAGGATGTCAATAAGGCGCTTATGGGTGCGCATCTCGAACTGCTCACGGGAGTCCTTGTTGACATGCGGGGAACGCAGAATCGTGTAGATGTTTTTCTCCGTCGGGAGGGGAATCGGGCCGGACACCATAGCGCCGGTCTTCTTTGCAGTATCCACAATCTTTACTGCACTCTGATCGAGGGCTTTATGATCATAAGCCTTCAAACGGATTCTGATTTTCTGTTGCTTAGACAATGTGTTTTCCTCCTTATCGTCCAGGCTCTTGCAATGAAGATGTCCTGTCCATGCAGGGCTGAAAGACTTTCAGTCTTGCATGGACAGGACATCCCCATGGCCCAAACATTTCTCCGTAGCAGTTCCCTTGGAACCAGGCCAAGCCATCTGCCACGTCATCGCATGGGGGTGTACCTGTTTGTTTCAACCCTCTAAATAAGAGCGACGCGAGCGCCGCTCTTACAAAGGGATTTGAATGTCGTTAAAACTTAAGCTTCAACCTCGGTCACGCGGCCGGCGCCAACAGTGTGGCCACCCTCGCGGATAGCGAAGCGGAGACCCTTCTCGATAGCGATCGGGGTGATGAGCTCAACGTCCATCTCGACGTTATCGCCAGGCATAACCATCTCAGTGCCCTCGGGCAGACGGACAACACCGGTAACGTCAGTCGTACGGAAGTAGAACTGAGGACGGTAGTTGGTGAAGAACGGAGTGTGACGGCCGCCCTCTTCCTTGGTCAGGACGTAAACCTGAGCCTTGAACTTGGTGTGGGGGTTGATGGTGCCGGGCTTAGCCAGAACCTGGCCGCGCTCGATCTCCTTACGGTCAACACCGCGGAGCAGAGCACCGATGTTATCGCCAGCCACAGCGCTGTCGAGCATCTTGCGGAACATCTCGATGCCGGTAACAACGGTGGACTTCGGCTCATCCTGCAGGCCGACGATCTCAACAGTATCGTTCAGCTTCAGCTCGCCACGCTCCACACGGCCGGTAGCAACGGTGCCGCGGCCGGTGATGGTGAACACGTCCTCAACAGGCATGAGGAAGGGCTTGTCGGTGTCACGGGTCGGAGTCGGGATGTACTCGTCAACAGCATCCATGAGCTCGTAGATCTTAGCCTTCATGGCATCGTCACCCTCGAGAGCCTTCAGAGCGGAGCCGGAAACAACGGGGATGTCATCGCCGGGGAACTCGTAGCTGGAGAGCAGCTCGCGAACTTCCATCTCAACGAGCTCGAGGAGCTCGGGATCGTCAACCTGGTCAACCTTGTTCAGGAAGACAACGATAGCGGGCACGCCCACCTGACGAGCGAGCAGGATGTGCTCACGGGTCTGAGGCATGGGGCCATCAGCTGCGGAAACAACCAGGATTGCACCGTCCATCTGAGCAGCGCCGGTGATCATGTTCTTGACATAGTCAGCATGGCCCGGGCAGTCAACGTGAGCATAGTGACGCTTCTCGGTCTCATACTCAACGTGAGCGGTGTTGATGGTGATACCGCGCTCGCGCTCCTCAGGAGCCTTATCGATATCAGCGTAATCCTCGAACTTAGCCATGCCCTTCTCGGACAGGCACTTCGTGATTGCAGCAGTCAGAGTAGTCTTGCCATGGTCAACGTGACCGATGGTGCCGATGTTGACATGCGGCTTAGTTCTCTCAAACTTTTCTTTTGCCATTGATTTTTTCCTCCCTTATTCGCCCTTATTCTTGGCAGTTACAGCGTCGGCTATATTCTTGGGAACCTCATCATAGTAGGAAACCTCCATGGAGTAGTTCCCGCGACCCTGTGTCTTGGAACGCAGATCCGTCGAGTAACCGAACATCTCGGACAGAGGAACGAACGCATTGATGACCTGTGCACCATTGCGCGGCTCCATGCCGTCGATGCGGCCGCGGCGGGAGTTAAGGTCGCCAATGACATCGCCCATGTAATCCTCAGGAACGATGACCTCAACCTTAACATACGGCTCGAGGAGAACCGGGTTGGCCTTCTCGGCACCGTTCTTGAATGCCATGGAACCGGCAATCTTGAACGCAGCCTCGGAAGAGTCGACTTCGTGGAAAGAACCATCGTAGACAGTAGCCTTCACATCGACCACCGGATAACCGGCTACGACGCCAGACTCCATAGCCTGCTTGACACCTTCCTCGATGGGCTTGATGAATTCCTTGGGAATAGCACCGCCCACAACCTTATTCTCGAAGCTGAAGCCTGCGCCAGCTTCCTGGGGCTCCAGCTTGAGCCAGCAGTGACCATACTGACCGTGACCACCGGACTGGCGAACGAACTTGCCTTCTGCCTCGACGGTCTTGCGGATGGTCTCGCGATAAGCAACCTGGGGCTCGCCGACCTTGCAGTCCACTTTGAATTCGCGGAGCATACGGTCAACGATGATCTGCAGGTGAAGCTCACCCATGCCGGAGATGATGCACTGGCCAGTCTCCTGGTCGGTGTGGACCCGGAAGGTCGGATCCTCTTCTGCCAGCTTCTGGAGAGCAACGCCCATCTTCTCCTGGTCGTTCTTGGTAGCCGGCTCAACCGCAACGGAGATAACCGGATCCGGGAAGACCATGGACTCAAGGATAATCTGATTTGCCTCGTCGCAAAGGGTATCACCAGTGGTGGTATCCTTCAGGCCCACAGCTGCTGCGATATCGCCGCTGTAAACCCTGTCGATTTCCTTACGGTTGTTAGCGTGCATCTGGAGGATACGGCCGATACGCTCTTTCTTGCCCTTAGTGGAGTTGTACACATAAGAACCAGACTCAAGCACACCGGAGTATACACGGAAGAATGCCAGCTTACCGACATAGGGATCAGTCATGATCTTGAATGCCAAAGCGGAGAAGGGCTCCTCATCGCTGGAAGGACGGTGGTCTTCCTCACCGCTGTCGGGATTCACACCCTTGATGGGAGGAATGTCCGTCGGAGCGGGCATGTAGTCAACCACAGCATCCAGCAGAGGCTGAACACCCTTGTTGCGATAAGAAGTACCGCAGACAACAGGCACCATGTTGCAGGTAACGGTAGCCTTGCGGATAACCTTCTTGATATCCTCTTCGGTGATATCCTCACCGCCGAGGTACTTCTCCATGAACTCGTCATCCTGCTCGGAGCAAGCTTCGAGCAGCTTCTCGCGATATTCTTCAGCCATATCCTTCATGTCATCGGGAATGGCAACCTCATCCGCGACTTTGCCAAGATCGTCTTCATAAACGATGGCTTCCATCTTCACGAGGTCGATGATACCCTGGAAGCTGTCCTCTGCGCCGATGGGCAGCTGGATAGCAACTGCATTGGCATTGAGGCGCTCCTCCATCATCTTGATGACGTTGAAGAAGTCCGCACCGGTAATGTCCATCTTGTTGACATAAGCCATGCGGGGAACCTGGTATTTCTCAGCCTGGCGCCAAACGGTCTCAGTCTGAGGCTCAACACCACCGCGGGCAGTCAGGACTGCCACAGCGCCGTCAAGCACGCGCAGGGAACGCTCAACCTCTACCGTGAAGTCCACGTGGCCCGGCGTATCAATGATGTTGATACGATGGTTCTTCCAGTGGCAGGTGGTAGCTGCGGAAGTAATGGTTATACCGCGCTCCTGCTCCTGAACCATCCAGTCCATGGTAGCAGCGCCATCATGAACCTCACCGATCTTGTGGTTTACACCCGTGTAGAAGAGGATACGTTCCGTGGTGGTCGTCTTACCAGCATCGATGTGAGCCATGATACCGATATTACGAGTTTTTTCAAGGGAAAACTCTCTTGCCACTTTTTATTTCTCTCCTTATATATAGATACGGTCTGGGAATTACCAGCGATAATGTGCGAACGCCTTGTTGGCTTCTGCCATCTTGTGCGTATCTTCCTTCTTCTTGATCGCTGCGCCCGTGTTGTTGGCCGCATCCATCAGCTCACCGGAAAGACGAGCATCCATGGTCTTCTCACCACGGAGACGAGCATAGTTTACGAGCCAGCGGATACCGAGAGTCATGCGGCGGTCCGGACGAACCTCCACAGGAACCTGATAGTTCGCACCACCCACGCGGCGGGCACGGACCTCAAGAACCGGCATGACATTCTTCAGGGCAGTCTCGAAGACTTCCAGGGGATCCTTGCCGGTCTTGGCACGGATCGTCTCGAATGCATCGTAAACGACACGCTCAGCAACGCTCTTCTTGCCGGAGAGCATTACCTTGTTGATGAATTTCGTAACCGTCTTGCTGTGGTACACCGGATCCGGCAGTACATCGCGCTTCGGTACGGAACCTTTTCTTGGCATTGTTTTACCTCCTTATCATAATCTTTTTAAGCCGTCAGCTTATTTCTTCTTCGCTTTCTTAGCACCGTACTTGCTGCGGGCCTGACCACGATCCTGCACACCTGCAGTATCGAGGGAACCACGAATGATGTGGTAACGAACACCCGGCAGATCCTTAACACGGCCGCCACGAATCAGAACAACGCTGTGCTCCTGAAGATTATGACCAATGCCCGGAATGTATGCAGTGACCTCGATGCTGTTCGTCAGACGAACACGAGCCACCTTACGCAGTGCAGAGTTCGGCTTCTTCGGCGTGCTGGTATAAACACGAGTGCAGACGCCGCGCTTCTGCGGGCAATTCTTCAGTGCTGGTGCTTTGGACTTCTCCTGCATGCTCTTCCTGCTCTTACGAACTAACTGGTTGATAGTTGGCATACATGCACCTCCTTCCTTCATATTGAGAATTTATTATTTATTATAAGCAGCGGTTAGGCCGCTTATTAACAAATAAGCTTACCTGAGTACGGCAATTGCTGCCGCGCCGACTTCGATGCCGCAGGCCGCGCCCAGGGCCTTCATGGATTCTGTTTCCAGAACCTCTATGCCCTCCGCCCGGCAGAGCTCCTTCAACGGCTCTGCGATGCGTTCATCAGCATCGCCGGCCAGCAGGACCTGCCCTGCGCTGTGGCGTTTCACAGCCTTGGTGACCTGCTTGAGGCCGATCACCTTTTTGGCATCCTTAAGTGTTTCCAGATTCATCGTTTGCACTCCCCTGTACACTTTCCTTGCGCCCCTCCCGGAGCACTTCTATATATTAGCACCCCCTAAAATCCTTGTCAACACTTTATTTACAAAGTTTTTTGTGTCCACGTGCCCTAGCGTGTCATAATGAAAAAACAGGACAAAAACTCCCTCTTGTTTCATCAAAAAGCCCCTTTTTGTCCACTGTATACACGCAAATCACGCCCAAACAGGATAATTTTCTCACGAAAATTTTTTTCTTTCCATATTAAACTCATAAAACGCCTCCCGATACTCAAATTCTTGTACCGGAAGGCGTTTCCTTCAAAGGCTCTTATCAAGAGCAGTACCTGTCTCCCTCTGCCCCTCTTTCCTTTCATAGAAAAACAAAAAGATGATGGGAATCACCAGCAAAGTAAAGACCGTGGAAGTCAGAAGGCCGCCTATGATGACCCAGGCCATAGAGGAGCGTGTCTCGCTGCCCGCCGTAAGCGACAGGGCCGTGGGCAGCATGCCCGCCATCATGGTGATGGTGGTCATCATGATGGGGCGCAGGCGCACCCTCCCGGCTTCCATGATAGCTTCCATGGCAGTCCTGCCCCTGTCCATCAGGGTCAGGCTGTAGTCTATGAGCAAAGTGCCGTTCTTGGCCACAATGCCGTCCATCACCAGAATGCCTATCAGCGAGTAGAGGTTCAATGTATTGCGGGTCAGCAGCAGCAGCAAGATGGAACCAATCAGCCCCAGGGGCAGGGAAAACATCCTGATGAAAGGCGTGATGGTAGATTCATAGAGCACTGCCAGCAGCATATAGATAAGCACCAGCGCCAGTAACAGTGCCGACAGCAGCTCGCCGAAGGCCTCGTCCATCCTGTCAGCCTGCCCTCTGAATTTATAGGTGACGCCTTCCCCAAGATCTGCCTTGGCCAGAGCCTTCCTCACATCCTTGGTCACCTCGCCTATGGGCCGGCCGCTGAGATTGGCACCGATGGCAGAGGCCCTCTGCTTGTCAATGCGCCTTATGCTGACGGGGCCCCTGCCGCTCTTTATCTCCGCCACATCTCCCAGATAAATGAGTTTGCCGGAAGAAATGATGGGTATGCGGGCCACGTCCGAAGCCTTGTAGCCGTCCGCCCCCAAAAAGCGCACCTTGATATCCGTGTCCCTGCCGCCGTTAGCGCGGTCATTCTTCAGCTCACCGGCGGAAAGGCCTGAAATGGCTGAGGCAAAGGCCGTCTCCACTTCTCCCAGGGAAGTGCCGTAAGTCTTGAGCTTTTCCCTGTCCACTCTCAGCTGCAACTCGGGCATCCCCTCCTGATAGGTGCTGTTCACATCTGTCAGCCCCGGAATCCCTTCCAGGATCGCTATGGTCTTTTCCGTAGCTTCCTCCAGGATGTCGCTGTGATTGCTCCTGAGCTCCAGCTGCAGGGCTCCTGCCCCGTTCCTGGGGCCGTTGCCGGAAACGCCTGCCACATTTGTCTGGGACTCTGCCACCCGCACATCTGCTTCATGGATGCCGGCGGCAAAGGCCCTTATCTCGTCTGCCACCTGCCAGACAGAGCGGCCGCGCTCCCGCCGGTCATAGAGCTGCACCTTAATCCTGCCTTCATAGGCAGTGGAGCCCCCCGCCTGGGTCATATAGTATTTCACCTCAGGCAGCTGGGAGAGTTTTTCTTCCAGCTTGCGGGCCACTCTGTCCGTTTCCTCCGCCGAGGAACCTACAGGGGCCTGGATGCTCACCACAAAGGCGGATTCATCCGTGCGGGGCATGAATTCCGAGCCCACCGCCCCCAGGGGCACCAAAGCCAGCACTCCCAGGAAGATGCCCAGTATGCCCAGCAAGAGCTTTTTCCTGTTGGTCAGGCTCCAGAGGAGCATCTTTTCATAGCGGGCCTGCGCCCTTTCCTCCAGCCTGTCCATAAAACGCCAGAGGGGCTTGTCATCAGGCCTGTACCCCAGCCGGTAGAATTTGGAAGCCAGCATGGGGGTGAGGGTGAAGGATACAAAGAGGGAGAACGCCCCTGCAAAGACGATGGTCAGGCCGAACTGGCGGAAGTACTGCCCGGTCATGCCCTCCATAAAGGCGATGGGCATGAAGACCGCCGCATCGCAGAGAGTGATGGCCACCGCCGCCATGCCAATTTCCATGCGGCCGTTTTCCGCCGCCTCCTCCGGCCCCTCCCCCAGTCCCAGATGCCTGATGATGTTTTCCAGCACCACGATGGCATCATCCACCAGGATGCCGATGCAGAGGGTCATGCCCATGAGGGACATCATGTTGAAGGTGAAGCCGAAGACATACATGACAAAGAAGGTGGCGATAAGGGAGGTGGGAATGGCAATCATCACCGCCGCCGTGGAACGCCAGCCCCTCAGGAAGAAGAACAGCACCAGCCCCGTGGTGCAAAGTCCTTCCACCAGAGTCATCACCGTGTTGTGCAGGGAGGTTTCCACATAATCCGCGTCGCTGGACACCAGTACGAACTCATACTCCGGATAATCCCGCCTGAGCCTTTCCAGTTTTTCCCGGACGTTCTTGTCAGTCTCCACCACATTGGCATCGCTGTTCTTGTAGACCAGCACATTGATGGCATCCTGCCCGTTGAGCCTGCCGTAGCGGGAAGCACGGGCAGACTGCTCCCTGACCTCAGCCACAGAAGTCAGGGGCACTTTGCTCCCTGCAGAATTTGCCACCTGCACCTGCTGTATTTCTGCCACATCACGATACTGGGCGATGAGCCGCACATCCGACTGGGTGGCCTCCGTATAGACAGAGCCCGAGGGCAGCAGCTGGTTTTCCTTCCTGATGGCTGAGGCAATCTTGTCAAGGGTCAGGCCGTAAACGGCCATCTTGTCCCTGTCCACCTCCACCGCCACTTCCCTGTCCCGGCCGCCGTGGAGTTCCACCTCAGACACACCGCCCGCCTGCTGCAGCACCTCCTGGAAGACATTCTCCGTCTGGGTGTAGGTATCTGCCAGGCCGTAGGGTGACAGCACCGCCAGCTCCACAATGGGCTTGGCATTGAGATCCCGCTTGATGACCACGGGAGCATCAGCCTCATCCGGCAGCCTGTTCTTGATGGAATCCACTTTCTTGGTGGCCTCGATAGCCGCCAGGTCAGCATCTGTATCAAACTCCAGCTCCAGCCCGATTCGGGCCTGCTCGTAGCTGGCAGTAGAGGTTATCTTCTTCACACCGGACACGGAGGACAGGGCATCCTCCACCGGCCGCACGATTTCCTGTTCCACAGACTCGGCGCTGGCCCCTGGGTACTTCACCCGCACAGTGACATAGGGGGTGTTGATATCCGGCAGGAGTTCCACCCCAATGCGGTAATAGCTGTAGAGCCCCAGCACCACGAAGAAGGCCACGATCATGGAAATGCCCACAGGCCGCTGGATGGAAAAACGGGTGATATTCATAGCACTTCCACCGCCGTTCCCTGCTGCAGCCTGTCAAGATTGGAAATGATGACTTCCTCCCCTTCTGAAAGGCCCTCCAGTATCTCCGCCTCCTGGTCGTTTTCCAACCCCAGCCGCACTTCTCTCGTTTCCGCCTTGCCATCTGCCCCCAATACATAGACCAGCTGCCTGCCGTTGCGGGAAAGCACCGCCTCCTTGGGCACGAAAAGGGTGTCCCTGCGCTGAAGCACATCAAGGGCAGTATGGGCAAAGAGCCCGGCCTTGATGTCCAGCTCCTCCCCCAAAAGCTCGATGCGCACCTGATAGCTCTTGGCCGCTTCGTCCATGGCAGGGCTCACGTAGACAATGCGTCCCGGATAAGACCTGCCCATAGCATCCACGGTAACACTAACCTCCATGCCCGGAGTCAGCACCGCCGCATCATTTTCCGACAAGGTGCAGTCCACCTTCATGCGGCTGTTGTCCACGAGGCTAAGGACCTTGGTCCCCGCAGAGATTATCTCACCTGCCTCCGCCTTGCGGTAGCCGATAACGCCGGCACGCGGAGCCCGAAGCACCATATCCTCACGCTGCTGCCGCAGGGCCTCTGCACCATGTCCGGCCTTTTCTGCCGTGAAAGCCTTGGACTGGACAGAAGCTGCATCCCCGCCTTCCACCTGATTTTCCAAAATCTCAAAAGCAGCCCGGCTGGCCAGATACTCCTGCTTCACTGCATCCAGCCTGTCCTGGGAAATAGCGCCAATAGAGAAGAGATAGACATTCCTCTCATATCTGCTCTCCTCCAGCTCATAATCATTGCGGGCCTTCAGATAGTTGGCTTCGTAGGAGGCCGCCGCCTCCCGGGCATCTGCCTCTGCTGCTCCTGCAGCTGCTGACTGCTGCAGGATGGAGATATCAAGGTCAGCGGTATCCTGCACCAGAAGCACCTGTCCCGCCTCCACCTTATCTCCCAGCTGCACCAGCACCTCAGCGACCCTGCCCGTATATTTGGGCGCCAGGGCAACATCAGCTTCTGCCACAGTCTGGCCGGAGAGCAGGATATGGCGGTTGAGGTCAGAGCGCTGCAGGACCACCGTCTTCACAACCGGCTTATGCTCCCTGCCCCCCCGCTTTTCCCCGCCCTCCTGCTGAACATACAGGTAGACAGCAAAAGCTGCCAGCAGGGCTGCCAGCAGCACAAAACGCCCCTTGCCCAAATGCCGCCAACGCTCCAAAATCCCCATGCATCCCTCTCTGCCCATGACAAACTCCTTTGTGTACCCTAAAATAACTACGAAAAATCCCTGAGAAGCAGCAAATGCCCCTCAGGGATTCATATTTCAATCTCAAGCCTCATGCCTGGACATACAATGCCTTTACCACAATATCCACCTCGTGGACCATCATGCCAGTCATGTACTCCACTGCCTGCCGCACCGCCCGCTGGGTCTTGGTGATCAGCGTGGGAATGTGGTTCCCGTAGGTAAGCACCACAGAGCAGGACACCTTCAACCCCATGTCCTCATCTCCCTGGTAGAGATGGCTCACATTGATGTGGCCTATTTCACTGATGTCACCCTCCAGCACCACCTTGCGCACGATCGCCGCCACGGCATGGTCATCGATACTGAGCTTGCCGTAGTAGCTGAACACAGGCCGCACAATGGATTTCTCTCCCAGGCGCCTGCGCTTGTTAGAAGAACGCTTGAAAAATGATTGCACCGGATCAATGAGGAAACCGGAAAAATGCGGCTTCAGCTCGATGGTGGGCACGGGAATGATATGCTTGCCCTGCTTGAGCCGGTAGAACTGCGCCTTCTCAATATCCGACTTGCTGGCAATATCCTCGATATTGATGATCTGAGAAATGGCTGGCAGCTTCAGGGCGCGGGCAATCTTGTGCACCATGTTCTCCGAGGTGCCCAGCACCAGGATGCGGTGAGGATTGACCTTCCCTATGGCCTTGCGCACCTCTTCAGCATGGCCCGGCAGGATGAAAATCGCCCTGCGCACAGCCATGATCTTGCTGACCTCCTGCTTGGCAGAGTGGCCTGCGATGATCTTGCCGTCGCTGATGAGTATGCCGTCATCAATGATGGCATCCGCCTTGTGCTTGTGGGCGATGACCAGGGCCCGATGGCTCTTGCCTGTGCCGCTGGGGCCCACCAGGGCGATTACGTCCATAAGTCTCTCTCCTGTCAGCTTTCAGGACGGTAGAACTTCTCCGCCCACACATCTTCAATGGTAAACATCCCCAGGTTCTGGGGGAAGCGGGTGGCATAGCCATGGAAGTCCGAGCCCCCGGATATAAGCAGGCCGTACTTCTCTGCCATGAGCCTGTAGCGCTCCACATCCTCCGGCTCATGCTGGGGGTAGAAGACCTCCAGCCCCTCAATGCCAGACTGGCAGAGCTTTTCCACCAGTTCATCATCCCCTACCAGTTTGGGGTGAGCCAGCACAGGAGTTCCCCCTGCAGCCTTGATAAGCTCGATGATTTCCTCTGTTTCCAGATGATAATGTGGCACATAAGCAGGCATACCCTTTTGCAACAGGGCTTCAAAGGCCTCCCGGATGGAACCGAAGTACCCCTTCTTCACCAGTATGCGGGCTATGTGGGAGCGGCTGATGGACCTGCTGTCCCCCGCAATGGTCAGTACCTCTGTCTCTGTGATCTGGTATCCCAGACTGCAAAGCTTCTCCACCATCTCGCTGAAACGCGTCCAGCGAGCCTCCGTCACATCGTTGAGCTTGTCTATGAGATCCCTGTAGTAGATATCCACATTATATCCCAGGATATGTATTTCATGCACAGGATGATGGGCGCTGAATTCTATCCCAGGAATGATCTTCAGCCCCTTTACAGGCAATAAGCCATTTTCATACAGATGGCCCACCCCCTCCACCGTATCGTGGTCGGTGATGGCCAAATAATTCAGTCCTGCTTCCTTTGCGGCCGCCACAACTTCCTCCGGGGTCAGTTTGCCATCGGAATAACTCGTGTGGACATGCAAATCGCTTGGCATCCTGCTATCAACTCCTATTCCTGTTTCCTTCAGCGGGGTTCCACTATCAACTTGATGGCTGTACGCTCCTCGCCTTCAATCTTGATGTCCGTGAAAGCCGGTATGCAGATAAGATCCACCCCATGGGGAGCCACAAAACCGCGGGCAATTGCTACTGCCTTGACCGCCTGGTTGAGGGCACCTGCCCCGATGGCCTGCATCTCTGCACTGCCGTTCTCCCGCAGGACACCTGCCAGGGCTCCTGCCACGGAATTAGGATTGGATTTAGCAGATACTTTCAAGATTTCCATGTTCTCAGCACGTCCTCTCTGGTTAATGCAACTGCTTCGATTGCTGGTACAGTTTACCTGTCTAGCTTGGTTCACTTGTTACTGCCATTACTATTCGTCATGCTTTGAAAAAATCCTTCTAAAATAAATTTATTCCGTGATGAGAATAGGCTCTATGCCCATGGTCTTGTTGGTCTTATCGTCAATCTCCACTATCACTGCAGAAAAAACCTGGGGCCCCTGGTCCTCCACCTCAAAGCGCACGGGGAGCCCTGTGGTGAACTTGTAGATGATCTTGTCCGTCTTGACACCCAGCACGGAGTTCCAGGGACCAACCATGCCAAGGTCAGTGATATAAGCAGTGCCCTGGGGCAATATCCTGGCATCGGCGGTCTGGATATGGGTATGGGTGCCCACCACTCCGTTCACCTTGCCGTCCAGGTACCAGCCCATGGCCATCTTCTCCGAGGTAGTCTCAGCATGGAAATCCAGGAAGATGATGTCGCACTGGCCTGCCATTTCCTTCAGCAGCTCGTCCACCTTCTGGAAAGGGCAGTCCAGGGCAGGCATGAAGGACCGCCCTGAAAGATTCATTACTCCGATGGTCTTGGCCTTGAAGGGATAAAGGCAATAGCCCTTACCCGGAGCCCCCTCAGGGTAATTGGCAGGGCGGATGAGGAAGGGCTCGCTATCGATAAACTCCAACACATCCTTCTTGTCCCAGACATGATTGCCGGTGGTGACAATATCCGCCCCGCCGCTGTAAAGCTCGTCCAGGGAAGTGCGGGTAAGGCCTTTGCCGGAGGCAGAATTTTCCCCGTTGACAATGACCACATCTACACTTTTTTCCTTGCGCAGCTTCTGCACATATTCACGGAACGCCCGGCGGCCCGGCCGGCCGATGACGTCCCCCACTAACATGACTCGCAAATTCTTTCTCCTTAAACTACCTGTTATACACCACCACCCGGTCATTTTCCCGGACGGCAGCCATGCGCTCCTTGATGATGATATCCGGAGCCTGATCCAGCAGCTGGTCCAAAAGCTCGCTGTGCATAGCGGCAAAGTCCGGCTCCAGATTAGCTTCCGTATGGCTGTCCACCAGCAGGCTCTCACCGAATCTGTCCAGCATGAGCTCTGCCATGACCTCAAGTTCGCCCCGGGACAGGTCTATGAGATTCCTGGACACATGGATAAGCAGGGTGTCTCCCTGCTCCTCTGACTCTACCGAAGACCAGACATACACGCCTTCCTCAATATCATGATAGGCATCCAGGCTTTCCTGCAGGAAACTTGCAAATTTATCCACTTCCCTGCCCGGAGGAAGGGGCTGTTTCACCATGAAGGTGAGTTCCAGCCTGTCCCTCCCGGGGTCATAAGTGACCGCCGCAATCTCGGGATAGCAGACCAGGAGCGAGCCTAAAAGCTGGACTCCTATCTGCATCTGGTTCTGTCGGGGGTTCCTGCCCTTGTCCTCCTGCTTGAAAAACTGCTTAAATCCAAACATGAGCCTCACTCCCTTCTCCAAAAGCAAAAGGAGGGCGCCGGAGAAAAATCTCTTGCACCCTCCTTTTATGATTTACTGAATTCTTACTTGGCGTAATCCACCACGCGGGTCTCGCGGATGACCGTAGCCTTGATCTGGCCAGGATACTCAAGCTCATCTTCAATGCGCTTGACGATATTGTGAGCCAGAGCCGCAGCCTCGGCATCATCCACCTTGTCCGGCTTCACCATGACGCGGATCTCGCGGCCTGCCTGGATGGCGAAGCAACGCTCCACGCCCTCGAAGGACTCAGCGATTTCCTCCAGGCTCTTGAGGCGCTTGAGGTAAGACTCAAGGCTCTCACGGCGGGCACCGGGACGGGCAGCGGACACGGCGTCAGCTGCTGCCACCAGCACGGATTCCACGCAGGTGGGCTCGCAGTCCCCATGATGGGAAGCCACGGCGTTGATGATATCCTTGGACTCGCGGAACTTGCGGGCAAGGTCTGCACCGATGGCGGTATGGGAACCCTCCACCTCGTGGTCAATGGCCTTGCCGATGTCGTGGAGGAGACCTCCCCGCTTGGCCAGCATTACGTCACAGCCCAGCTCTGCCGCCATGACACCAGCCAGATGAGAAACCTCGATGGAGTGATTCAGCACGTTCTGCCCATAGCTGGTGCGGTAGCGCAGACGGCCCAGGAGCTTCACCAGCTCCGGATGGATGCCGTGGACACCAGTATCGAAGGTAGCCTGCTCGCCGGCCTCCTTGATGCGCTGGTCAACCTCCCGCTTGGCCTTCTCCACCATTTCCTCAATGCGGGCAGGATGGATGCGGCCGTCCTGGATGAGCTTCTCCAAAGCGATGCGGGCAATCTCACGGCGCACCGGGTCAAAGCCGGAGAGAATCACAGCCTCGGGCGTATCATCGATGATGAGGTCAATGCCCGTCATGGTCTCAAGGGTACGGATATTGCGACCCTCGCGGCCGATGATGCGGCCTTTCATTTCATCGTTAGGCAGAGCCACTACCGAAACAGTAGTCTCAGCCACATGGTCTGCAGCGCAGCGCTGGATAGCAGTGGAAAGGATTTCGCGTGCCTTCTTGTCTGCTTCATCCCGGGTCTGCTGCTCGTATTCCTTGATTTTCATGGCCTTTTCGTGCTGGAGCTCTTCCTCCGTCTCAGCCATGATCATGGTGCGGGCTTCCTCAGTTGTCAGGCTTGAGATACGCTCAAGCTCCGCTTTCTGCTGGGCATGGAGTTCATCAACCGCCGCCTGGGTCTTGTCCAGCCGCTCTTCCTTGCGGGACAGAGTGCTTTCCTTCTTCTCCAGGGACTCCAGCTTCCTGTCCAGATTCTCTTCCTTCTGGACAATCCGCCGCTCCTGGCGCTGGATTTCACTCCTGCGCTCCTTGGTGTCACGGTCAAGTTCCTGACGCTGGCGATGTATCTCTTCTTTGGCCTCAAGCAAAGCTTCTTTCTTCTTGGTCTCTCCCTGCTGCCTGGCTTCTGCCACTATGCGCTGGGCTTCTGTCTCTGCCGAGCCAATCTGTGCTTCTGCGGTGCGTTTGCGAGCCGTATAGCCTGCGGCTGCGCCGATAACTAGTGCAACTATTACCGCTAATATTACTGTAACGATAATACTCACCCCCCTTTTCTTTTTTTTTCATGCTTTAATTTTCATCTGTGTGTATGGCACACCCATACGTATATATTCTAATGTTTTTCCCTGTCTCTGTCAAGGAAACATACCGTCTGCGAGTCTTAGAAAACACTATGTGAATTTCATTTAATGCTCGCTGATGGGTGGCAAAAATTCCCGCTTTGCGGTACAATGTAACATGTTTGGATTTGGTTGACTTATGTAATTTGGAGGAACACAATATGCTCAAATGCAGCAAATGCGGCAAAACCTTAGAGGATAAAGATGCTCTGGTGCACAAGGACCCCGAGGGCAACCAGCACATCATCTGCCACGACTGCTTCAAGGAGGCAACCGGCGTTGACTACCAGACCTTTGCCTTCCGCAAGGAAAACGCCAAGCAGACCTTCTTTGCAGTGCTCTTCTGCCTGGCGGCCACCATCTACGCCTTTATGGAAAAAGGCCCCCTGTATGGAGGCCTGGGCATTATCCTTACCATTTTAGTCTACATTTTCGCCAGCAAGGCAAAATAATCACAGGGAAAGTATCCGGCGCACCGCTTCTGGCTTAAGGTCAAAGCGGGCACAGAGCTCCGCCTCTCCCATGCCCCCCTTGTAAAGACGGCGGATGATGTCATCCCGGGCCATGAGAAGGCCTTCTACGAACCCCTTCTCATAGGCCCCTTTGCCTTCTGCCTTTTCCTGGGGGGTAAGCTGGGACATACGGCGGGCCAGTGAATTCAGGAGGGGCGAATCTCCCAGCATCACATCAGGCTTCTTCCAGAGAGACTCTCTGTCCACCATCTTCACCTTGGGGGTGCGCTTCAGCAGGCGGTAGTCCCCGTCAGGCAGCATCTGCCAGGTTTCATCGGCAGGCCAGGAGTCATTCAGGACCCGCTCCACATTCACCCTGTCGCTCTGCTGATAGAACTTCTCCGCCTCCTGCCGGGATTTGCCTCCCTGCACCTTGCGGCTGACCAGGCGCTCCTTCAGGTCCTCTGCCCTGGCCTCGATGAAAACCGTATAATCCGCGTATTCACGCAGTTCCTGCCAGCCGCCGCTGCCCAAAAGCAGCCAGTTGCCCTCCAGGAGCACAATGTCCTGACGGACGGTGATGACATCCTCTATGACATCGTGAATGCTGCGGTCGTAGACTGGCCAGCGGATGTTTTCCGTCCGCACCTGGGCCAGTTTTTCTTTTAGATGCTCCAGATTGAAAGTCTCCGGCGCCCCCTTGATGGCGGTCATGGGTACCATCCTGCCCTCCCGCTCTGTCTTGTGGGTGCGCAGGTAAGCTGCGGTGTGGTGAAAGCCGTCCAGTCCCAGCGCCTGCAGGGACACCAGCCCCTCCACTGATTGGGACAGCTTCTCCAACAGCAGGCAGAGGGTGGACTTTCCTGTGCCCGGCGGAGCTGCCAGAAGAACTATCAGCCTTCTTCCCACCGCTTTCTGTTTTCTCGACATCTGCCTCAGGAAAGGCAGGAAAAGCTCTTGTATGGCAGCCTCATTATACTGCACTTTATGAGCCAGGCCGTTGATCATGAAGCGGCAGCTGCGCCACTGTTTCTCTTTCATATTTCAGCCTCCTTGGCCGCAATTCAACTTATTTCAGCCGTTTTTTTCTTATTTCTCATTGTACTATAATCCTGCTTCTATTGCCAGCTTTCCTTTCAAGGAGTATCATGGTAGACAAGGAGGGATTTACTTTGAACAAGAAAACACTAAAAACAAAAATCGCAGCAGCCTGCCTGGCAGGCACCCTCGCCGCAGGCTTCCAGGGAGCTATGCTTCCGGCCTCAGCAGAAGCTTTGTCCACCGGCTCCGTCATTGGAGCTGTCCTCGGAGGAGCAGCAGCTGCTTCCCAGGCCAACAGTTACATCAAGTATTACAACAACACCGAGCAGGGACGCCAGGAATACTTCCAGGGCATGAAGCAGCAGTACGGTGTGAACAACGATTCTTACCTCAATGAACGCCTGTCAGGCATTATGACCAACCTCACCAAAGCCATCGGCTCAGTTGACTCCACAGTTTATGATAAACCATATAATTATTTCATCAACAATGACCAGAGCTTCAACGCTTTCTGTGCCATGGGCCACAACATGAGCGTCAACAGCGGCCTCTTCAACGTCATCACCAATGACGATGAAATCGCCGTGGTGCTGGGCCACGAAATGGGCCACGGCCAGAAAGACCATCCCGCCAAAGGCATCAAGCGCTCCATTCTCCCCCAGATTCTGGCCAGCGCCACCAATAACATCCTGGGAGACCTCCTGGCCAACACCTGGAACAACCAGGGCATCACCAAGCCCATGGAATGGGAAGCAGACAACCTGGCCTTTGAGTACATGACCCACTCCCCCTATAACCCTGGTGCCTGCGCCGCCGTCTGGCAGCGGGTCATCGACAAGGGAGGCGACAACAAGAACGGAGGCTTCGCCCGCTTCATGGCTGGCGGTTCCGACCATCCCTCCCATTCCTCCCGTCGGGACAATTATGCCAAGAAACTCAATGAATACAGCAACAAGCACGTCACTGTGCAGGACGGCAAGGTGCAGATCAACGGCAAGGACTTTGTCGTTCCCGCCGCTGGTGCTGGCATGAGCGGCGCCGAGCGTTCCTACTTCGTAGCAGGCAACCTCGCTGCCGCCTTCCATAACGGCCACAACAAATCTGCCGCTGCCGTAAACGGCGATGTAGTCATGCTGGGCGCACAGCCCATCATGCAGTGCCTGAATGGGGACGAAAGCGCCCAGGCTTTGGCAGACAGGCTCAATGCCATAAAATAAACAAGGAGCATTTCCATGCAGATTCGTGCCTATCGGACTTCCATCATCCTGGGGCTGGTGTCAGCGGTGCTGCTGTCCGCTTTCTGGTATACCCAGCAGCTGGCCTTCATCGTCTTCCTGTCCCTGCTGCTGAATCTGCTGCTGAATCCCCTGGTGGACAAGCTGGCAAAGAAAATGACCCGGGGGGCGGCAGCTGCAATAGTCATGGTGCTTTTCCTGCTGGTTTCCCTTGGGGTTCTCACCCTGGTGTCCAGCAATTTCCTGCCCACCTTCACCCGCTTTATCAGAGAGTTCCCCCACATTGCAGGCAGGATGCAGGAAACCTGGCTGCTGTCCGGGCCTTCCTTTCTGAAAGAGGAAATGGACACCCTCTGGGAGGGGATGAAAGATGCCAGTGTCCTGGCTCTGAAATCCTCCATGACCCTTATGTTTTCCGCCTTCAGCAAATTCATAGACATGGTCATCATCTTCTTCGTGACCTTCTACCTGCTGAAGGACGGAGAGACCATCAAGGGCTACCTGGCAGGGCTCTTTCCCCATCAGGACAACCGCCGCATCATAAAGCTCTTCAATAAGATTCTCTCTGCCCTGCGCATCTACATCTGCGGGCAGATGATCATCTGCTGCATCACGGCCCTGGTGGTGTTCCTGTACTTCACCATCCGGGATCTGCCTTACGCCTCAGTATTCGCCGTGGTGTCCGGGGTAGCCGAGTTCATACCCGTGCTGGGCCCCACGGTAGCCTCTGCCTTCGGGGTCCTGCTCACCGCCACCACCAGCCCCTGGACAGCCATCCAGACGGCGGGCTTCTATCTGGTGCTCACCCAGATCAACCACAATCTGGTAACCCCAAATATCATAGGCAAATCCCTGAACCTCCACCCCATCGCCATCATTCTTGGGGTGGTGCTGGGCGGGGAACTGCTGGGGGCCGCCGGCATGTTCCTGGCGGTGCCCGTCATCGTTATCTGCAAGCTGGTGATAGAGGACATCTATCTGGCCAGACAGCAGGAACAGGAAAAAATGAAGACCTCCCGCTGGCTCTCCAAGCCAACAGAGGAAGACAGACCATAAGAAAAAAGCTGTGAAGCAATTGGATCTGAGCATCCATCGCTTCACAGCTTTTATTTATGCCGTCTGCCTATTTTCAGAGTTCAGCCTTCCACAAGCCATGCAGGTTGCAGTATTCAAACACCGCCACAGGCTTGTCTCCCTCGGCCAGTCTGAACACCGCCTCAGGCTTGTCCTCAGACGTCAGCTTGCACATCAGGCCGCCTTTTTCCGTCTGCACATGAATCCACTCAATCAGGTGCTCAGGCGTCATGGGATGAGACACCGATCCTACCGCCACCTTCAGAGTCCCTGTCCCGGCATCGAATTCAGCCACCGGTACATGCTTTTCCTGGGCCGCATCGGTGGTATTGGCGGTGAGCTCCGCCATGGCCTCTCCGCAGCACATCATGGTCCCCTTGCCCTCATTGATCAGTCCCACCAGATTGCCGCAACGGCTGCAACGGAAAAATCTGCTTGCCATAACTCTCCCTCCGTATTCACAACACACAGAAAATTCATACCTCCATTGTACCTAAAACCCAGGTGAAACACAAGTAAAACGTACCCGAGGGACGAAATTCCCCCGGGCAACGTTTGCATGTTGCTATTTAGAATACCTTCCCCAGCATAAACCACATCCTCTGCCTGCTATTGGCATCATCGGAGAGGCCGTCTTCAAGGCCGATTCTCCTGGCGTAGTCAAGACGGGCAAACCAGTCATCAGGCTTGGTGTAAGTGACGCCTACACCCCAGCCCTGAAGGGTCTGGCTGCCGCCACGGGTTTTCTCCAGCCTTACGGTGCCGGCATCATAGTAGAGGCTCAGGCTCAGGCCGGGGACTTTGGTGTGGTAGCGGAATTCCAGGGTGCCCAGCACACCTTCGTCACCGGAGACCTCGCCCTGAGGATAGGCCCGCACACCCCGGGCGCCACCCAGATAGATATGCTCGGAGCTGTCCAGATTGCTGCCAGCTATCTGGCCGGAGAGCTTCAGCATGACATCGAAGGGACCGCCCAGTTGCTGGACGGAGGTGAGGTCGAAGGTGCCTTTGCTGAAGGAACCTTTTGTACCATTCAAATCTGCCATGGTCTGGGATATTTCAGAGTCAGGGCTGACGGTGCCTGCATGGAAGGCGGTGCTGTAATGGAGGACATTCCGGGAGGACCGCTTGGTGCCATCAAGACCGATGCTGAAGGAAGTGGAATGGCGGTGGCCGATGTCCATGCCATTGAATTCATCTTTCAGCTTGCGGTAGTTCACCGCATAAGTCAGGCTCACGGCGTTGTCATAGTGGTTCACCAGAGGTGTCCTGCCGTAAAGGCTCACGGTGTCGGATTTGCCCTCTACCCCCAGTTGGCTCCAGATGCTGCCCAACTCGTAGTCGGAGTGGCTGTAGGCCAAGCCCAGAGTGGTCATGCTGTGGCCTACGGGCATCTCATAGGCGATATTGCCCCCGTGCTGCTTGCCGTTGGAAATCAGGGCCCCCACATTCAGGCAGCTGCCATTGCCGCCCAGGTTCTTCCAGTCCCCCTGAAAGCCGTAGCGGTAGCGGCCTGCGGCTCTACTGCCGTAGTTTTCGGCGTAGAGCACATAGGTTGCAGGGTCATCTTTTTTAATGTTGACGGTGAGTTCGCTGGTGCCCTGCTCAGAGCCCGGGGAAAGGACGGCATTGGCCTGAATACCGGGAATGTCCCGGAGATTTCTCAGGGACTGCTCCAGCTTCCCGGCCTCGATGATTTCGCCATTTTTCAGCCCGGCCACGGCACGTTTGGCAATGCGTTCCTTGAGGGCGCTGCCCTCCCCTATTTTTACATTGTCAAAGCGGCCCGGCTCGAAGCGGATCAGCAGCTGCCCATTTTGGGCCGTCTGCTCGGGGATATAGGCAATGGCGGCAGGGTAGCCCTTTTGCCTTGCGTACTGGGTCAGCTGCTCCACGGCGTCGTTCAGCTCGGCGGCGGAGATTTCATGCTTCAGCAGGGGCTTGGTGATGGAAGCAAGTCCTGCTTCGTCCAGCTTCATGCCCTCATGTTCCACACGAATGTCGGTGAGGGTAAACCTGCTGGCCGCTGCCTGCCTTCCCTCCGTATCGGGCAGGCTGCTTTCGATATCAGTCCTGCCCTGCTCTGCCGGCTGGCGGATTTCCTCCCCGGGGTTGGGGACGGCAGGAGCCGCCCCAGCCGTGAGGGGAACGCTCATAAAGGCGGCGGCCAGGATGGAGGCTGCCACTTGGTTGCTGCGGTTTTTTCTGATGTGTCTTGCTCTTGTCTGCCTCAAATTCATCTACCTCGATTTCTGTGAAGTGAATCCGTTAAGTTTCCCTGCCAAACTCCTTCCGCCCCTTCGGGGCACCTCCCTCTGGGAGGGAGGCTTTTTTGCCCCCCCTCCGGGAGGGGGGTGTCAGCGAAGCTGACAGGGGGAGTTCTTTTGCTGTGAGTTATTCGTTTTCCTCGTTGTTCTGACGTTCATTGTCTTCTTGGGCGTTTTCGCCATTATCTCCCTGGGCAGTTTCCTGCTCCCCTGCAGCGCTGTTGTCATTTTGCAGCGTTCCCTGCGGGCTGGCAGCCGGTGCCTCGCTTGAAGCATTGCTATGGGACGGCGCGGCTAAATTCTCTGCGTTCATGGAAACAGGTGCGTTCACGCCCTTGTTTTCCATGGTGAGCATGCCATTGCCAGACAAGGCCATGGGGAGGCCGGCGTTGGCCGGGGCCTCCGGCGTGGCGGCGGGCTGCAGATTTTCCGTCTGGGGATTGGTGACAGGTGTGGCCGAGGCGGCATTGCTCTGGACATTGGGCGTGGTAGCGTTAGTGGCTGCTTCCAGTTGCTGGGTTGTCACGCCACTTTCCTCCAACTTCTTTTCAATAGCTTTTGGCTTATCTGCAGGGGTTGGCTCTGGTTTTGGCATAGGCTCAGGGGTCGGGGTCGGCTCAGGGGTCGGAGTCGGCTCTGGGGTTGGAGTCGGCTCTGGCGTCGGCGTCGGCTCTGGCGTCGGCGTCGGCTCTGG
>NZ_FNWN01000072.1:0-1978 GCF_900108415.1 Selenomonas sp. KH1T6 | reverse complement strand
CCATAAATTATGTCCTTAGCTGACGTGCCCTTGATGGTCAGGTCTGCCGTGGCTTTGGTGGCACTCACTTTGTTGATGCTGGTGTAAAGGGAAGTCTTATCCAGCTCGATGGTGGCCTTTGTATCGCCAGTGACGATCAGGGTATCGGTGCTGGTGCTGCCGTGGAAGCCCTCATTGCCAATCTTGGCGGAGTCAACACTCCAGCTGTTTTTCTTCCCATAGGTGCCGAAGTTGTGGGTCACGGTGGCCGTAGTCTTGCCGACGGTGGTAATAATGTCGGCAGACTGACCATAGACCCCCATGGCTGCCAGCTTTTGGGTTCCCTCAGTTTTGCCACTTGCATGGGTCAAAGTGACAACCTTGGACTTGCTAATGGAAACGCTCTTCAAAGCGCCGTTAGTATACTTTATGGCGTCTTTGTCCGATTCGAAATTGTAGATTTTATCGTTGCCAGCCCCCTTGGCGTAGAAGAAAGTATCCTTGCCAATGCCGCCGTAAAGAACGTCGTTACCTACGCCACCATAGATGGAGTTGTTGCCTGCCGTGCCACGAATGGTGTCAACGCCATCGCCACCACTCAGCAAATCATTGCCAGTGCCGCCCACGATGGAGTCATTGCCATCCTCGCCATAAAGCTTGTTCTTGCCGCCTGTAACGGAAATCTTGTCATTGCCTGCACCGGCCTTGACGGTACTGCCCTTGCTTCCCAACAGGATCTTATTGTCAAGGTCATTGCCAATGATTGTGATAGCCTGCGGAGCTTTCCGCGCATCTATGGTCTTGATATTCCCATAGGGACTTGCATCAAATTTGCTGCCGACAAAGGTTTTGTCAATGACAATGGAACTAGATGTAAAATTGAGATCTCCTGTTGTTGTTACCGTGGCAACAATACTGCCTTTGGCATTAACCAAGCCAATTTCCCTGCCGCCAGCGTTCTTAAGCTGCATTTGGGAAGCACCTGCCGTAAGCAGCACATCAGAGCCACTGATGCTACTTTTAAGGTTGGCCAAAAGACCGGTGTAACGAACCTTATCCTCTGTAGCGTTGAAATCGGAAACAGTATCGGTACCCGATCCCAATACAAAGAAATCACTGCCGTTGCCACCAAAGAGCGTATTGTTGCCAGTGCCGCCACTCAGAGTATCATCGCCATTGCCGCCATCGAGATAGTCATTGCCGGCCTGGCCGTAAATTATATCGCTTCCATCCCCGCCCAGGATACTGTCGTTTCCTGCAGCGGCGTAGACGGTATCATCGCCTCCGGCAGCTTCGATTTTGTCATCGCCCGAGCCAGTCCAAATGGCATTGGCATAGTTCATGCCACCGCCCCATACATCCTGGATATAAATGCCCTTAGTATTGGTGGAGGCATCGATGTTGTCGACACCTATGTCACTGTACAGGCCAAACTGCGTATCATTTTCATCTACCACAACCCGGCTGCCTTTTTTTCCGCTGCCGCCATAGATGACATTATAGAGCCTGTCCTCGGTTTTCTGAAGACGGATATTTTTTCCTGCCATCCCTTTTAGCACCAAGGTTTGGGGGCCATTGCTATGCCTAAGGTTCAACGTTACATCGCCGCCATTTACGGTATCTGCTGAAACATCAGCAGCGCCATTCATGGCTTGCTCGAAAATCTGTATCAGATCATTTTCGTCCCAGTCCGTGAGAACATCAGTGGTGCCGCCAGTCCTGCTCTGGTAGTAGATGTCCACTCCTGCGCCGCCATGAATGGTATCACTGCCGTCACCACCGTCGATGGAATCGCCACCGGAACCTGCCCAGATTTCGTTGCCCTGTTCATTGCCGGTTATTTTTAACCCTGCCTTGCTGTTGCCCGAGGCATCGATGTTGGGAGCACTGAGGCTCTTGTCATCGTAGTTCTGGCTGGGGAGCGTGAACGATGTTGCCTTACTTCCAACTACAGCCCTATTGCCCTTATTTCCGCTACCACCGTAGATGACATCATAGA
>NZ_FNWN01000031.1:0-28870 GCF_900108415.1 Selenomonas sp. KH1T6 | reverse complement strand
CGATATAGAAAGCCACATTCAGGATATCTATGGCCTTTCTGTTTCAGATACGACCATCAGCCGCATAACGGACAAGGTGCTTCCTCTCGCCAGGGAATGGCAGCAGCGGCCTCTGGAAAGCCTGTATGCCGTGGTATTTATGGATGCTATCCATTACCATGTGCGTAGTGAAGGTCAGATCGTCAAGAAAGCCGTCTACATTGCCATTGGCATCAACCTTGAGGGCCACAAGGACGTATTGGGCATGTGGGTAGGCGAAAACGAGAGTGCCAAATTTTGGGCCGGTGTTCTGAACAGCATGAGGAACCGTGGCGTAGAAGACATCCTCATTGCCTGTACCGACAACCTCACGGGCTTTTCCGCTGCAATAGAGGCAGTGTTTCCCAAGACAGAGGTGCAGAACTGCATAATCCACCAGCTCCGCAATTCCAGCAAGTACGTGAGCTACAAGGATTTGAAGGAGCTTATGGCTGACCTGAAAGAGGTTTACGCCGCTCCTGATGAAGGTTCTGCCACGGCAGCGCTGGAGCGTTTCTCCGACAGGTGGGACAAGAAATACCCCAAGATTTCCCAGTCCTGGCGCGACAACTGGGCGAATCTCAGCACCTATTTCAAGTACCCGCCTGAACTCAGGCGACTTATCTATACCACCAATACCATAGAAGGCTTCAACCGCCAGCTCCGTAAGGTGACGAAGTCCAAGTCCGTATTCCCGACAGATGACAGTCTGCTGAAAATGCTCTATCTTGCCATGATAGATATAACGAAGAAATGGACAGGCCGCCGCCAGGATTGGAGCATTATCCATGCCCAGCTGGCCGTCTATTATGAAGACAGGCTTCCGGAATAAAAAATCTGCACGTTCAAGGATTTCTTGACGTGCAGAGAGAAATATGTTTTGTATTAGTGACAAGGGCTTAAGCCTCTTGTTTTAATAACAATTTTACATCACGATATGGAGTTTACACAGAATTTGGGACAGCCTCAACGCTCTTTCACGCAACCTCCCCCGGCACGGTGAAATCTACCGCCATTTCAAAAATAAGCTTTATGAGATTGCCGAATGTCCCGTCCTGCACACAGAAACCGGCGAGCAAATGGTAGTATACCGGGCTCTTTACGGCGATTATGGCGTCTACTGCCGTCCCCTGGAGATGTTCATGAGCGAGGTTGATCACCATAAATACCCTGAGGTCACTCAGAAATACCGTTTTGAACTTATTGAACGCCAGGAATAGTCAGCCGGAGAAGGCCCCATTAGAATAAAAGAGACTTTGACCCCCACCCCGCCTATATGGCAGAATGGAACGTCAAAGTCTCTTTTTCATTCATTCGCTCTTAAAAATCGGCATAATGTATAAGTGCCGAATTTCGATTAAATTTCACCAGCTGCTTTTAGTGCCATAGACTCTATTCTCTCACTGACAAAAAAACCGTGACTTTTCATCAAGTCAATGACTGCCTTGACACTATCAATATGGCCTCTTCTTTTTGCTATGAGCAGTACCCCTAATGTTCCTGTCACCTTCAAGCCCAGATACTTGGCAGTTTTCTTGGCGGTATTGTCATCAATGATGACAAGCACATCACCATTCTCCTCTTGTGCCAAGATCATTACTTCTACCTCTCCATCATGGAGCTTTGATTTATACATGCTCCTATCAGCCGTATCACTGATATTTGCCACCTTTATCCAATCAGTCTCCTTGACAACCCGACAAGCATCATCGGACTTATAAATAATTTCATCATATACTGCCTGTGGAATGATGATTTCACCAAACAAAGTATGCAAAACATCTATCTGTCCTATTTTGCTTAGAATTATCATAGGGGTTGAATTAACAATGACTTTCTGCATTTTCCAGCTCCTGCAAGAACTCTTCTTCATCATCAAAATTGAACACGGAAACTTTATTCTCACCTAAAAAACGCAGGAACTCTTCTTCTGTCATCCCAGCTATTTCTGAGCAATAACCTATAGAAACATCCATATTTACATAGCAATAAAGAGCTACCGCCTTTTTTGCCATCTGTTCAGCTTTCACCTGTGTGAGACATTTATCAAACAATACTGCTTCTGGTATATTTATGGCTACCTGGCACATGGTACCCCACTCCTTATCAAGCAATCAACCTTTGTAAAATAGCCTCCCTATGTTTAAATTCTAGCACAGGGAGGCTATTTTTTCCACCCAGTTCTGTCCTAGCCACAAAATCAGCTTAGACCACTCAGAAATCCTTGAAGCCCTGCCTCTCCTTTACTCCCACAGCCCTGTCCTGCTCCGTCATGTTGTTCCTGTTCCTCACTCTGAAGGTCATGACCCGCTCTTCAGCTACCATGGCCCGCCTGTCCTCATCCAGCTTCGATCTTTCCCTGGCTGACTGCACCAGTCCCAGGTTGGCGAGCATATGGCTGCGCCTCTCCATCTCATTATTCATCAGCCCCTGCATTTCTGTATCTGACTGCATGGCCTCCATATTCCCCTCTGCCTCCTGGGAGTTTTCAAGTACTGTTTCTATAAGCTCCATTCGCTTCTCCATGTCATCCTGATTCAGTCTGGCATTTTCTACGCCCTCCCTGTAAGTGTCGGACAACCAGGAAAATCTCTCACCACCATCCTTTTTCGTCCTTATCCACTGGCTACCATCGTTTAGAAAGATACTATTGCCTCCAGCCCAATCCAACGGGCCAAAATCCTTCTGGTTGATTCCCCCAAACTCAGCCAGGACAGACGTTCCCTTATCTCCCAGCCCAAGCATATCTATGAGCCATTTCATATTCTCTTCCACCAGAGTTGCCAGCCATTTCTCGAAATCTCCCCCGGAATCAATGCTTTTCATATGCCTTTTATAGTCGTAAACCGTCCCCTGCATCAGCTCCCGCAGGGCAAATACAGAGGGCTTGCTGTCAGCATAGGAAATGCTCTCCTTGCTGTAGTAATTCGCCGGGTCATAAGGCTCATCCACCCCGGGAACCGTGCGGGCTTCAGCCACTCCAGCAAGCAGTAACGACAAAACCAACCCACAGGAAACAGCCAATCTCTTGAACCTCATATCCTGAACCCCCTTATTATGCCCTGATTCTTAAACCTGAAACCAATGCCTGAAAATAGCTCCATGATTGTCTTCACTACGCCATGAGCAAATATCATGGCAAAGACTGCCACCAACATCAGCTTCAGCAGCACCACCAGCTTGATAGTCTTCTCCACTCTGGTGCCTCCGTTGCTGTTTGCCACCTTCTGCCAGTAGTCCTCATCCCAGGACACCACAGAGCCAGCATTCCAAACAATAGCAACATCGTGCCAGCTGCCATACTGTTCGTATAGAGTCTGCATTTTATGCTTGGCCACAATGTCCTGCACCTCAGGAGGCCAGGGCATATCCGGGGCTGGGCTGATGCCAGCCTCCTCGCACCAACTCTCCCAGTTGCTGTAGCTGATCTGATAGGCTCCATAACCATAGCCATCTGCCGATGGCGTGTGATAGGGAACTTCACATCCTCCCGTTTCCACCTGCCGGATGGCTGCGGCAAATTCCTCCACAGAGTGGAAATCTCCCCCAGAGGCAACCACTTCTTTCGATGTGTCAAAGTAGTCCTCGGGCACCGAATCCTGCAAAGCCATCACCAGCAGCAAGGCTGTAATGGTCATCACCATGAGCTTCACAGTGCTCATGACTAGACCTGTTACAGCATTGCCGCCAAAGCTCCGTGTCCCCTGAAAGGGAGTAAAGCTGAAGCTGATCAGGCTAAACAGTGCCGTGCAGTAAAACTCTATATAGCTGAGACCAATCTCAATGCCCAGATAAAAGAAGCAAACCAGCACACAGATAATGGTCAACAGACACAGCAGTACAGTAGGCAGATGGTAAATAAGGCTGATGCCCCACATGGTGCCAAGATACTCAAAGACCGGCCCTACATATCTTGCCCCAATTTCTACAATGGCCGAAGGGTCAGAGAGGATTTTCCCAGCTTCAGCATAGCTGCTCCCCGCCCCAAAGGCTCCCATAGTCACAAAGTAATCCCGCAGGATATTGGCCAGGTCACCCCAATGCCAGAATATGTAGGTCAGGAAGCCATAAAACAGGCACTTGGCAGCCAGCCACCTGCTGATATATATGCCGCTCCTGTCTTCTCCCAAAAGCATCCCCAGTCCCAGCAGAGCAATATCTATAGTCATCAGTGCCCAGAACAGCCACCTTAAACTATCCTGTATGATAGACAGCCCCTTGGTACAAACCTCGGCAATCTTCTCCTCCATGTCACGGATGGGCTTGCAGAAATCATAGTAGGCATCATAATTCACAGCCACCGTGTCCCCGTCCATCATCATTCCGTCAGCCCCGAAGGGAGGTGAGCCGGAGAGATAATCCCAGGGATTCACAGGCTCCCCATTGAGCCGTACTTCGAAGTGACAATGTGGCCCTGTAGAATTGCCCGTTGAACCGGCATAGGCGATAACCTGCCCTATCTTCACCGTTTGTCCTGGAGTTACTGCCAGCATCTCATTGTGGCCGTAGAGAGTTTCCAGACTGCCACCGTGGTCAATGGCCACCAGATACCCATAACCGCTGACCCAGCCCGCCGTGGTGACCACACCTTCAGCAGCCGCATGGACGGGCATGCCATAGTCATAGCCAAAATCTATGCCGGAATGAAACTTCTGAGTACCATAAATAGGATGGGTACGCCAGCCAAAGTCCGAAGTTACCTCCAGCTCCCCCTCCACGGGATTCATCATGCTGTGATAGCCCGCAGCCTCTGCCAGCCCCATTCCCATTGCTATCTCAAGAGAAAAGCAGACCGCAAAAATTAACCACTTTATTAACATCATAAGCCAGACTTTTCCCTCCAACTATGCTAAGATATAGAATATACGTTCTTTTAAGTCAAAGCCCAATGCGGACTTGCATAATACATTGACCCTCATAACAGCACAATTCATGCGTGTAGTTTTGAGGGCGCAGTCACACCTTTGATCATCATTTCACAGGAGGTGCCCCATGAAAATCATACTTCTCTCCCTTTTTGCTATAGCAGCCCTGGCCCTGCTATTCTTCGGCGGCATGTTCCTTTTCTTCCTTGTCCGCCTGGCCTTCTGCGACATCATAGACTTCCTTTTCTACGATATCTGGGGCCGTCATCCCTTCAGCCGTCACTGCACCCGTGGACAGGGCTACGGCCACACCTGGGATGAGCACGGCAACTACCTGGGCTTTGACACCAGATACGTCCGCTGACCCCAAATCCAGCATCAAGTCTATCAAAGTCCTTAAAACTACATTTATCCCTTCCCAATTCCATATCCCCCTACAAAAGAAGTGATGCATCCCTGCACCACTTCTTTTTGCATACTCAATGCCTATTCTTGTTGAATTTGCCATTGAAGCTGTCATAGATGGCATTGATTTTCTCTGCTTCCTGCCTGTCCCTCTGCTCTTCCGTCTTGGGAGCAGGAGTCCAGCCATGAGTAAGGTTGGTGCCCCGGCTGTCCTGCACAGTGCTGCCATCCCTGTTCTTCGCGCCGTACTTCTGATTGGTGGCAGCATACAGGTGGTCATGGGATAGATTCCCCTGCTCATCATACTGGTCATTCCTGCCATGGGCAGTGTCATCAATATCCTTGCTGTTGGCCATCATGCTGTACATATACCGCACACCCTGCTCTGCCTCTCGTTCCTGCGCCAGGAATGGATTACGACTGTTCCACTGAATAGAAGCCATGTTCTTCAATGTTCCCGCTGACTGTGACAGCCAGGAAGTATTTCCGTCAGCTTTGAGAGCCGTACCGCCGCCCTGCATATTGGTGGCCATCTTATAGGTGCCGTAAGCAGCACCAGCCGTAGCCAAAGCTTTGGAAGTCATCCTCATCGGACTAGGCGCGGTGTCATAGAAATCACCTGATGTCAGGGAGGGGCTGCCAGAGATAAGCCCCTGAGCCAGCTGAGGTATACGCTTAACCATGATGCAGACTACAATACAGGCCAGCATCAGCTGCAACAAAGCACTAAGCTCCAACAAATCCTCATTGGCAGCCGCCTGGTCGCTGATCTGTTTGGAGAAAGTCGCCAAGAGCGGACAAGTCACTGCCGTCAAAAAAGCGATGACCGCCACCTTGATCCCCAGCGAAAATACTGCTCCTATGGCCTTCTCCGCCAGGAAACTTGTCCGCTCATGCATAGCAAAAGGCAACAGTATCACAGTAATCAGAGACACCGTCCAGAATTCAATCCGGGCCATAAACATTTCCACGCCGGTGAGGAAAGTTGTGATCAGCACAGTGAAAGCAATGACGAGATCCCCAATCAATGCCCCAAGACTGGACATGCCCAACAAGGAAATATTGCCCCAGATGGCACTGAATGAGGTCATGCTATTCTGGATGATGCTGTCCGGCAGATACATATTGCCGGTGCCTGAAGCCAGGAAGCCCAGTTTCTCAAAGCTTGACATAATGGCGTGGGTAATCTGGTAGCTGCCCCCCACCCAGTTCTCGATGAGGAACATGAAGAAGCCAACTTTCAGCACCATGACCACGATATAGCGAATCTTATCCTCATTGGCCAGTCCCAGCACCAAAGCAATGGCCACATCTATGACCACCAGAAAGCCCATCAGTTCCAGGGCATAGCCCACCAGTACAGTGGAACCTCTGTCAATAATCTTGATGAACTCACGCATGAAGCCACTGAGAGGATTAAAATCCTCAACATTGTCCGTTATCTGGATGGAGGTCAGATCCACAGGACTTACCACCACAGACACCGCCGGATTCAAGATGCTGCCAAGACCGAAAGCCTGCAGTGCGTAGAAGATCTGTGCCGCCATGGCTGTCCCCAGCACAACGTTCAGAAACCGCTTGTGATTTGAATCCCCAAACACAACCATGAGACCCGTGACAGCAATCATGATATTTAGTACCGCGGGGACAAAGGTATCCGTAATGTTATCCCGCAATGCTTGCAAAGGAGTCCGCCAGGCCAGAGCACTGGAATCCGCAGCCATGGCCGCATCCGGCAGCATCAGCCATGCAGCCATGGCCAGCAAAGGAATCAGGTTATATTTTCTCATCCATACTCACCTATCTTCACACCCCACTATCAATAGCCCATCTTCCGCCGGAAATCCTCAGAGCTCATAGGCTGCATCCTGCAATTCTTCACCCGCTCTGCCAGTTTCTCAGCCGTACTCTCATTGATACGCTTGGCTGTGACCTCTTCCTGCAATTCCCTTTGGTACTTCACCGCCTGGGCTGCTGTCATGCTGCCCAGCAGGTTATTGCTCTGTATCAGGGACATAACTCCTGCCCCCAACACCTGTGTATTGGCCTGTACAGCCTGCAGATTACCCTCTGCCTTCTGTGAGCTTTCCAAGGCTTCCATGGTCTGCTCAGACAGCTTGTCTGCCATATCCTGAGTCAGCCTGGCCGACCTTACAGTATCGTTGTTGGTATCAGCTTCTGCCTTGTAAGCAGCCTGCCCCGCATAATATGCATCCATAACTGTCATCCTGCCATTGATGACAGACTCGATATTCCTGAAGTTCTGCTGCCAGAAAGAATCTGTGGTGCCCTTGGTGGAGAGCACGCCTATTTGCGCTTCCTTCTCATCCAAAGGATAACGCTCAATTGAGGCCATATTGGAGAGATACTTCAGGAGACTGTTGGCATCCAGCTTCTTCATGTTGAGTATCATCAGGAGCAGCTGCTTTTCCTCATTGGTGAGAATATTAGCCGTTGTGATGGCCGTCTTGATAGCCTGAGCCACATTTTCTGCATCATACACCAGCACCGCAGCCTCGGCCCTAGGTGTCACGCACAGGAGAGACAAAGCCGCCATCACAGCCACACTGCTCTTTTTAAATCTGTTCTTCAATCCAAGCACATTCAGCCCTCCCCGCATTCTGTCAAATCAATTTAACTGCCCTATTACCGCAGTGTTATCAAGTCAATCTATTCCTCTGCCAGTGCCAGCAGCCAGCTATATATTTCGCCAATCCTTCCCAGGTAGCTTATGGTCTCACCATAGGGAGGCACACCACCATACTTCTCTATGGCACCTCCCCCGGCATTATAGGCAGCCACTGCTTCAGTCAAGCCATAATCACCATCCCCAGCAAAGCGATCCATCTGCGTGCGTAAATATGAGGCTCCCCCCAGCACATTTTCCAATGGATTATAGCGGTCAACCCCAAGGCTGGCTGCTGTACCAGGCATCAGCTGCATATAGCCACAGGCTCCCGCAGGAGAAACACTGCTCATGGAAAAACCGCTTTCTGCTTCCATAACCGCTGTCAGCAGAAGCGGATCCACGCCATACAAATCTCCCGCATAGAGAATGGCCTCCGTCAGCCAGGCAGCCTCATCAGACTGTCCCAGCTTTCCTGCCACTTCGCTATAAACAATCTCTGAATCATTATAGGCCAGCACCTGCTGAGGCTTGGCCAGCCCCATCAACATCACAAAACCGAGCATGACAGCAAGTATCCTAAACGCCAATTTTCTCCTCCTTCCGGCCTGCCAGTTTCTCCAGTCGTCGGGCATAGCCATCCAGGCCCTTGTATCTCAGCCATCTGACTGCAAAATTTTGATGTCCATCTTCTCTTATCATGGCCTCACACGTCCTTAAATCCTCAGTCCTTACTCCAACCAGTGCCAACTCCAATGAGCTTAAATCCAGAGAGTAGATGCGGTTGCCCAGTGGCGATGTGTAGTAGTATTCCCGTTTTGGAATGGCCTTGGCAAGCATCATGATCTGCTGCTCGTTGAGGCCGAAGGACATATACATCTCTCGCATGCTCGGCTTGTCTGCCCCAGTTCTGGTATCGTCCAAAGCATCCTTATTGGGCAGGAAAATCCTTGTAGGGCAAGATTCCAAAATAGTTGCCACAATGGGACTGGCTACAATGTCCGCCAGACTTTGGGTGGCAAACACCACGGAGGTATTGGACTTGCGCAGCACCTTCAGCCATTCCCGGATTTTAGAGGCAAACTGGGGATTGTCCAGGAACACCCAGCTTTCATCCAACACCAATAGGCAAGGCCTCTCGTCCTTCTTAATCTCTCCTTCAATACGGTGGAAGATATACAGTAGCGTTGTCCCCACAATCTTAGGCGTGTTGTTCATGAGACTTTCCATCTCAAAGACCTGCCAGGATGAGAAATCAAGATCATCGGCAGAGGCATCAAAGATACTGCCATAATCACCCTCAATAGTGAGCGGCCTGAGGGCTGTCTTAAGCTCCTGATTCTGAATGCTTGTACATAGCGTGAGCATTGTCCTGTGCTGCTTAGGCAAAGCCCGCATGGAAGCCAGTGCTTCCGAAATATACTTTGTCAGCTCCGGCGTGACTTCCACATGGACAGACTCCAGATAATCCGTTATCCAGCCCACGGCCCACATACGCTCATCATCATCGTCAATGTCAGCCAGTGGCTGAAAGGACAATCCATTGCGACTGCTGGCCAGGTCAAAATACCTGCCACCTACGGCTTCCGTGAGGATCCTGCTGGAGCCGCCTTTGTCAAAGATGAAGATCTGCGCTCCATTGTACTTCCGAAACTGCGCCGCCATCATGTTGAGCTGGACAGATTTGCCCGCACCTGTAGGCCCCACCACCAGAGTATGACCTACGTCCCCAACATGGAGATTCAGCCTGAATGGCGTTGCACCATCACTTCTGGTATAGAGTAGTGACGGGCCGCCCAAATGCTCACATCTCTTCTGTCCCGGCCAAATATCTGACAGTGGCATCATATGTATGAGATTACCAGTGGAAGCATAAATCCTGCGACAGTAATGGTGGAAGTTTCCCGGCAGACTGCCAAGCCAGGCATCCACCGAGCCAACATTTTCCACCTGGGGCTTCATAGCCTGACCCTTGAAAACATCCTCTACGGCCTTGGCATAGAGACAGGCTTTCTCGTAATCCTCCTCAGCAATAACAACTTCCGTGGAGTAAAAACCATAGCCCACATCCCCTGCATCCACACTGCGGAGAGCAGCCTGAACCTCATCCACTTTCTCCACAGCATTTTCATTGATATCGCTGGGCTGGGGAGGCGTGTTGAAAATAAGACGCTTGACGGTGGATGAGAAGTACTCCATCTTCCCTTTCCACCTGGTCTTTCTGGTATCCAGCTTGGAAACCGCCTCAGACTTGTCCAGCAGGAAATATCTCGTAACCCACCTATATGGAAAGTTCAACCTATTGAGACCATTGAGCATGCCAAAAAGGCTGGACTTGGGATAAGCCTTGGGCACAATCACCTTCAGATACTTCCTGCCAAGCTTTGGGGAGTTGCCTCCCACCAGATCAGCGTCATAGAGATAACTGTCACAGAAAGCATCCTCCGGCGGCCTGATATTTCTCCCTGAATCTGACACACAGCTATGGAGATATGTGGCCAACCCGTTCTTGTCCAGAAGCTTGGCAGGTATCTCTAGTTCCCGGAAAATCCTGCACATTCCATCAGCCATTTCCATGAAATCTTCCAGATTTTCTTCCACAGAGGCAGTATGCTCCTCATGACCCTCCATGAGCATGGACTTGATTCTTCCCTCGTTGTCACTTGGGGGCAGCCAGCATAAGGAGAAGTAGTATTCCGAGCGAAAGAACCTGCCAGAGGTGAAGTTTTCTCTGCGCACCTCGTCAATAAGACCAGTGACAGCATCGGGAAAACACACATCCCGGTCATAATTGGCATCCGGCAGTCGCTGGGCTTCCATATAAAGTACCCAGCCAGACCCTAACACCATCAGTGCACTATTAAGCTGGGCTGTAATGACAGCCAGATGCTCCTGCAGGGCACTATCAAGATCTGGACCACGATATTTCCAAACCGTCATCAGGGAGCCATTCTTGTTGATAGATAAACCTACACCACCCAGTTCTGTGAGCATTCCATAGGGCATCAAATGAGAAAGCTTGCTGCTCCCCCTGCCAAAAATAAAAGGGAGTGAGCCAGCACTGCCCTTCGTCTCAAATAAATCCAGCTTATACACTCAACTCCCCCCTTCAGCCCAGACATAAGAAATCCTCCCAGGAAGCAACCTTCCTGGGCCATATTTTCCCACCGGCACGGAACATCCCCGGCAGACTTCCCCACCAACATGATTTGCGGTTGTAGTCTTCCAGCACATAGGGAAGCTCCACTGCCTCCAGAATTTGCTTGATATATTCCTGACGAACAGCCAGCTCCTCTGCATCAATGGCAAAGATGAGCATTTCACTCACCAGCCCACCAGTCCCTTGTTGTTTACCCAGCATATAGTCAGCCATACTCTTTCTCTGGCTGCACCACTCCCGAGTCAGTCCCCGTAGTTCCTTCTCCAACCTGTCCTCAGACATGAGCAGAACACGGCGGCAGAATCTGTAATTCATCTCACGAAAAGCGCCCAGCACCAGATCCAGACGGCTCTCCCGCAAGGTATCCTTGAGGCTTGCCACCACAATCTCCTTGCCTTTGACTGTGAGCCTGTTCTTGTCCTTACTGACAGGGGAATAGAGCTTCATTTCCATGTCCCTTGACAGAATTGCATCAAGATACAAAGGCACCTCAGGCATGGAAACCTCAGAGATTTCCATCTGCAAGGCAGTTTTGAGATAGGACAGCACTTCCTCCAGCCTCAGCACACGACTTCCCGGTCTGAAACCGACAATCTGCCTGGCCAATCCAGTCAGCACTTCCTGAAAATACTCAGGCGCTGTCTCAATAGCCACCGACTCCCCCTTGAGGCCCTTGGTCGTCTTGTGATTATCGTCCTGCCAAATTGGATTCCACAAGAGGCAAAGGGTCTTGGACTCTTCTCCACGTAGATGATGGACATCCAGCCAGACTGCCCAGCTCTCTGGGAAATCCATTTCCAGCTTCCCCTCGCGACTCTCCCTGCCATATCTGATAAAGCCCATGAGGGAGCAGTCCTTATTCCTCACCACCTCAGGCAGAATAAGCCCTCCCCAGCAGAGCCAGGTATGGGGCTTACCGAAATCCAGCCTGTAATCTTCCAGCATAGCTGCCTCCTAAGTATTGTAGTTCCTCTTCTGCTGCATATAGCTGCGTAGACAGTAGAAAGCATCCGCATCCTGCTTGGTCACGTAGATAACCGCTCCATGTATGGCAATATTCAAGGGGATGACCCAAAAGAAATGAAAAGAAAGGACAAAAATCCCCGCCAGACAAAGGTTGAACACTATCATGGCAGGTGGAGCACCCATGAGCAGCACCGGCTCCGTCAGTGCCGCAAACAAGGGCAGTTTGAACTCCATCTGCCGTTTTTCCTCAGCCACACCAGCCACCTCTTAAAAGAAAAGGCAGCCGCTGACGCTATCCGCACCGAACAGCCCTGCCAAGGTAGCTGCACCACAGGCGATGGCAGTGCCGAAAGCCCCCTTCATGGCCAGACGGGACACATCGCTCTGCCCCAGAGCGTAGAGGGTGCCCCCGGCAGCAATAGAAATGACCGCCCCGGCCCGGGGCAGTGGCCCTGTGAGATTGGACTTCAGACTCTCAATGCCGCTGTCCCAGGGCATAGTAGTAGAGGCGAAGCACTGGCTGGAAACCATCATCAGCCCCATACACATGAATGTCCCCTTGTTCCCCCTAATAAGCTGCCACCCGCTACGAATTGCCTTGACTGCAAGTTTTTTCCCGTTCATGGTAATTCCTCCCTATACAATTCTGAAAATATTCCTCTGCTTCTCATTGTAGATTGGTGAGAAAAAAAAATGCCACAAACTTGCAAGTTGCAAACTTGTGGCATATATTTAATTTTTTTTATAAATCTCGATATAATATATAGTCAGGTATTTCACGTGCATTCTTAAAGGAGGAAATAAAATGTTATATCTGTTGAAAACTACAATTAATTCCCACATTTCTCTTCCAAGAATTCAGTATATGCATGTTAATTTAAGTATGCACACATTCTTAAAAATCACATTTATCATCTTGGCACTTTCTTTTTTTAATTCATATAATTGTTTGGCCCAAAAGGATCCTTATAAACACGACTATAACTACGAATATGTTTATACACATTCGGGAGTCAGTTCATATCTCGACAAAAGAACTGTTAACGTATATGAATATAATCCTCCTTTATATGTAATAGCAGGTAGCTTTGCAAGATTTTATAACAATCAAGAAGGCAAGATACTTGACCCTGTATTTGTTGAAATACAATTCAATTACAAAAAACGTGAAACCTTTACCCGCAGAAATGGAGTATGGGAAAAGGATGTTACAACCCCAAACACATCAGTAGGTGAATCTAATCGAGCTTTCGCAAATGCTCTATTTCGTGCTGCTTACGGAATGGACTTTTATGACTAATTCCTAAAAAACTGCAAAACAACGAGAGGCGTTCCTAATTACTCATTGGAACGCCTCTCGTTGTTATAAGTTAGTTGTATACAGTTAATTCTACTGTTCCTTTCTTAAATTCGATATATTCACCTTCATCAATTTTAACAGCACCATAGTTAGCTGATTCCTTATAGTGCTTTCTAAAACTCTTTTCCATATCTCTAGCACTCAGCCCACATTTATCAAAAGTAAATGTCGAACCATATGGTAAAACTATAGTACTTGCCATATCTCCTACAAAAAACACAGAAAACGCCCCATTATATATCCACCATTCAGATGGAAAAGCTTTTCCCTTTTTCTCTTTTCTATCAGGCTCGCCATATTTCTCTAATAAATCATCCATACTCATCCCTAGATACATACCATTTATAGATTCAACATATTGAGGATATTTGGTTGGACGTAAAACGATTCTTTCATCTAGATACAAAAATTTCTTGTAATTATTATGATCAATAACCAATCCAATATCTCTATAACCATTTTCCTCTTTTATTCGATATCCCCCAGCATCTCCAGCACTCAAATATGCCATAACTTTACATCCATTTATATATCCATTATTTATTGTCAGAACAAGATTTCCTTTTGAATCATACCAATTACCTGTAATGTTTTTCAAGCGGCTCATGGCATAATCATACGGCATAATAGTATAATTTAAGTTTATTTTATTAACACTCGCTTCCACATCTAATGACCAAGTAAATGTAAAGAATGTAATAATAAATAGCATCAACGAGGCCTTTATCAACCAACTAAAAATATTCTTATTATTGTTCATTTTATTACCCCCTTTTCGTATCAAAAACAATAATGCCTCTTTCCTTTTATCCACCCCCCACCTTATAACTTCGTTGCAATGTTCATATTTCAAAAATCGCACTTAATTACGCAGTACAACCTTAGTCTTTCTGCACCTTCAAATCCAGCACCGGCGTTTCATCCAGTACATCAACTCCCAGAAACTCGATTGAATTCCCCTCCACCTTCACAACTTCGATGACCGAAGCCCCTATCAGATTAGGCCGTCTGGGACTACGGGTGGCAAACACACCCGTCATAGGGCCTGTGCCCCGCTTTCTCACTTGTAGGCTGTGCTCAGTTGCCTCATGGAAATGAAACAGCATCAATAGCTTCATCCCAGGCTTTACTCCTAGCATGGCCTCACCGTACTCAGGCAGGATCTCCAATGTAGCTGTAATGTCTCCGCTGTCTGTGTAATATCTGGGCATATCCGCCCCGCTGGTGTAGGGCGATTTCACATAGCCTATTGGTGTATATGCAATGCTCTCCATGCCCTTTCTCCCTACCCCAGCACTTTCTTGAACGTATCATAATTAGCCATATCCCTGGGGCTGCAGTAAACCGCAAAATGCACTTCCCGAAATACTCCCTGGAAATCTTCCAGTACCTTCTTATAAGCCGCTGCCACTACCTTAGGGTCATTCTGGAAGGCTCCGCAACCGAATGCGCCCAGTATCATGATTTCCGCCTTCTGCTCCGCTGCCGCCGCCAACAGATGCCTTCCCCTCTTCTCGTGGAGAGCCAACAGTTCCTTATCAGACAAGTGAACTTGCCCCCCTGTACTGGGATTCATAGCATTGCCAGGTCGTTCTCTGAGATTTGGGGCCGCACAGGTTATCACATCCACCTTGCACCACTTATCTTCCGGCAATCTTCTAGGGGCATCCGTATCGCTCTTGATGATCAGAATATCAGGGGTGTAGATACATGCATCCGTATACTTGGCATCATGCCTGTCCTGGTGGAACTTATAGAACCGTCTCCAGTTCTCTTTGGTGTCCAGCACAGGATACAGGGTAGAGCATCGGCAGATGGCTTCTTCTTGTGCCCTGCTCCCTTTCTTCACACCTCCACCAGGATTGGTCGCCGAGGCGAAGTTATGGACGCATATCCTGGCCTCAGGGAATTTCCTGTGGTAGAACATGGCTGATTCCAAACTGCGATACTTGCTGACAGATACTACAGTATCCTCAAATCTCTTCCCAGGTATTTTCGGCTTATCCACTTCCTCATAAAACTGAGTTGCTGTTATGGATTCCTTGATAGATGCTTCCAGCTTCTCATCATGCTTGTACCAGTATGCCGTGTCCACAAATATTTCCACTAAATCTTCCCTGCTTGCCATGATTCTTCACCTCACATATTATCTGTATATTCCTCAAGCCCAACTAGCCCTATACTTCTACATTCTCCATTCTATCCTCCGTACGAACATGTAACTATTCTACCTTTTAGATGAACCTGCATCAGTATTCAAAGCCCTTACGGGCCTCGACACCTTTAGCATAGTAGTGCTTGACTTCCTTCATCTCTGTCACCAAATCAGCACGCTCGATTAACCAGTCAGGAGCACATCTTCCAGTCAGAACTAATTCAACATTCCCCGGAACCTTATCCAGCAGCTCTTCGACAGTGTATCTTCCTATCAGTCCAAAATGCAAGGCCACATTGAGCTCATCCAGGATTACCAAATCGTATTTTCCTGAAGTTATTATCTCAGCTACCACTTTAAAGTCATTTCGAATTAGATCAACATAGTCCTGAGGCGGCTCTCCCTTTGGGAATATTACTACGCTGTCACCCAGCTTATCCTGCAGCGACTTGCTCAATGTACCTTCTTCTGCAATAAAAAACGGTTTTCCGCTGGTTCTTAATGCAAGCTCAGGGAATCGACCTTTCAGCACCTCCTGCTCACTATAGGCAAGGCTCTTCATGAACTGCATAATATAAACTTTCAGGCCTGCCCCCAAAGACCTAATAGCCATCCCTATAGCCGCTGTGGTCTTCCCTTTGCCGCTTCCTGTATAAACCTGAAGCATATCGATTACCTCCTGATAAGTAGTATTTTCAAACCTATTTCCCTGTTTCAATCAAACGAAAATGATTTTTCCTGCACTTGATAAGCCCTTCCCTTTGCATCTTCCCCAGCTCCTTGGATAGAGCCGTCCTCTCGAGATTCAGATAATCCGCCAGCTGCTGCCTGTCAAATGGGATATCAAATTCAGTGCTCTTTTTCTGCAGCGACACTGAATTTAGGTAGGACAGTACTCTGCCGCGTATGGTCTTTGGTGCCGTATGGAAACTCCTGCCGGACAAGATGAGATTCTTCCTGGTGACCACAGTCAGCAGATTACTCACCAGCTTCAGCCGCCATGCTTCTGCCCCGGCCTCCCCATGCTTTGCCCCTTCCAGCGACAGGAGAGCCACCCGGCAGTCCTCATTGGCTGTCACGTCCACCAGCATCGGCGTATCTTTCAAATACGCATAGGTCTCAGCGAAGAACTGTCCCATACCCACATGACTGAGGATGGTACGGTTCCCCCACATATCGTTGCTCTCTATGGTCACGCTGCCTGACAGCACCATGCCCATGCAGCTCGTCTTTGTTCCGCCCCGGAGTATGGTCTCCCCTTTGCCATACTCCCTCTCTTTCACATCCATGCTTGCATAGGCCGCCAGCTTTTCCTCTTCGTTCATCCCGACGAAGAGTATGCTTTTCCTTATAAGTTCAGCTTTCATGATTCTCACCCAAATATATTTTTAAAAATGTGGTTATAACCACATACATCTTGCTTGAAGCATACTATAATAGCCTCATGAAATCAATAATAACCGTCAGGAGAGATACCATCATGACAAAGACAATAGACCTTAGCAAAAGCGTTTACCAGCTGGTACAGCAGTACCCGGAGCTGATTGAAATCATGGACACTCTGGGCTTCCATGAAATCACTAAAAAGGCTATGCTGCATTCCGTAGGAAAGATTATGACCATCCCTAAGGGAGCCTCCATGAAACATATTCCCATGGAGACCATCATCAGTACCCTCACAGCCCAAGGATTCATCCTTGAGGACGCCACTCCCGATGCCAATTCCACAGAGAGCGCTTCTTCCCCTGCCACGTCAGTCAGTGCCCCCTCTGCCAGTGACAGCCGCACTGAGAAACTGAAGGGATACCTAAAGCGGCTTGGCTCCGGGGAAACTCTGGAAACCGTCCGCGCAGACTTTGCAGGAGAGTTCAGCAATGTAGAGGCGTCCGAGATTATGAAAGCAGAGCAGGAACTTATGAAAGAAGGCACTCCCCTCACAGAAGTACAGAAGCTCTGTGACCTGCACTCTGCCCTTTTCCACGGAGCCACCCGTGAGGAACGGATAGCCAATGCGGAAAAGGCCGTCAATACCTCCTTGGTAAAGGAGCAGCAGATCCAAATCACCAATCCCCAGACATACAAGATGGAGCGGACTGCCGAACTCATCCGCATTCCCGGCCATCCTCTCCATACCTTTACCCGAGAAAACGAAGCCCTTGATAGATTACTTACCCAAGCACGGGCTGCCGATGGCACCTATACCGACATCAACCTGGCTAAGATCCGTGAGATTGCCATACACTATGCCAAGAAAGGCGACCTGCTTTACCCCCTGCTGAAAGTCCGCTACAACGTCACTGGCCCTGCCGATGTCATGTGGACTGTAGACGACGAGATCCGTGACGCGATGTCTGCCCTTCTGCGCCAGCAGCCCAATGACAACTATCGTGAGCGTGTGAATGCCGTCCTAAGAAGGGCAGAAGAGATGATCTACAAGGAAACCAACATACTCTTTCCCATCTGCGCCGTTCATTTCTCAGAGGACGAGTGGCAGGGAATCTATCAGGATGCCAAAGACTATGCTGTCTGCCTGGAGGTGACAAGCGAAACCTGGCCCACAGGTGAAGCATATCGTTCTGCCCCCAGCGTAGATGCCACAGGTGAAATTGTCATGGCTGGCGGCCATATGACCCTGCCACAGCTCACAGCCCTTCTCAACACCCTCCCCCTGGAAATTTCCTTTGTGGATGCAGACAATATCAACCGCTACTTCAATGAGGGGCCAAAGGTCTTCAAGCGTCCTACAATGGCCATAGACCGCGAGGTATTCTCCTGTCATCCTCCCAAGGTTGAGCCTATGGTACGCCAGATTATACAGGACTTCCGAACCGGCCTGCGTGACGAGGTACCAGTCTGGATGAACAAGGGAGGTAGGACATTCCTGGTTAAATACATGGCCGTCCGGGATAGGGCTGGCACCTATCTGGGCACCTTGGAGATAGTCCAGGACATGGAGTTCGCCAAGGAACACTTTGCAGAGCAGAATAGTCGTACTGGAGGAAAAGCATGAGCAACGAAACAATCACCAAGGATATGCTGGTAGGAACCATCGTAGCAGAACACCCAGAGGTCATAGACCCCCTCACCAGTCTTGGCATGCACTGCCTAGGCTGCCCCGCTTCCCAGATGGAATCCCTGCACGATGCTTGCTTGGTACATGGCCTCAACCTTGATGAGGTACTGGCCAAGGTCAATGCTGAATTGCAGTGATCAGCATTCCACATGATCTTCAAAACTACATTTATCCCTAAAACTACACTTAAGGACATTGGTTCAACACCGATGCCCTTAAAATGTAGTTTAGTGGACTAACTGACCTCTTATCAACCGACCTCAGCAATACCCTGCCATTCCTGGTGCCTCCTTGCATGCTTAGCCAGTTCATCAGCAAAGCAGTTGGGAGTATACAAATAGAAGCCCTGCTTCTCATATTCCTGCTTCATGCTAATCAAATCGCATGATGGTTTTGATGGGATACTCTATGTCGTGTTGCTTCTTCATCTTGATAACCTGATCTCGGAAGCTTGGGGCCAGCCGTACATGCACGATATCTGCTCTTCCTTGGCAATACATACCTTGTCAAAGACACCGAAACTCTTTTCCATGGTGTTTTCTTCAGAGTTCAGCATCATAGGCGGATTATATTTCAGATTGAGGTCATCAATGGTGTCAACTACCCGCTTCATGTTGTAAAACCCGTTGCAACCACGAGCAGTGTCTGCAACGGACTTTAGCCATTCAGGAATTCAATACTTCTTCCAATTCGTTTTTGATAACGTCATCCTGTGACCCATAGTGGCCTTTTCGTATGCCATTCAGACTAAAGTATAATCTCCGAATATCTTCCTGAGCAATTCATCAAAGAATTCGTCAGAAGGCATCTTCTTCAGTCCTGAGAGCTCATCTTCGAGATTGACAGTAAACTCTTTCATATCTCGCCCGCTGACAAGAACGAAGTAGTATGGCATCTTCATGATTGATTCCATAGCTTGTGCGTAGTCCTTTCTGGCAGAGCCAAGACCGTTCAGAAGTGTTGCTGCAATCCCAAGTTCGTTCTTCAGAATGAACTCCTAGTTGCGGTTTATCGTCAGGCAACTTACTTTTTCTTTGTTTTGTTGCAGTCCATTTGCTTCAAAGAATTTTTGAGCATCTTCGCTATTCATTAGTTCATCTATTTCTTCTTGGGTGATAAGCCCTGTGGGTCCGTCAACTAATTGGATTGACTCGAATGTATCTTCTAGTGACACCCCAACATAAGCATTGTCCTTCAACACCCTGCGGAGAGCCAATTCGTTCACGCCTTTTGCCAAGTTCAAATTTTTGAGTACAGAAAAATTCTTTGTTTCCATAGCCAGCTTCATTTTCTTGTAGTCTTCCTTGTTGATTCTTACCATTCGTATCTCCCCCCTTGTTGTCATCATCATCAGACTCATTTATGCGCCCCTCAGCAAAACCTAGGCTTATTCTTCTGCTTACTTTCATAATGCTCCCCTTTTTCAATAAAACCAATTACCTGTACTGGTATTTTTCAACAGTGCCTTGATTGTATCCACAATAAGGAAACCAATGTATTACAATGTCTTACAAAACAACAATTACTCCCCAGCCCATAAGTACAACGGAAATATATAGCAGTAGAGCCAGCAAGAAATGCCGCTTCCTCCTTCCATTCTTTGGCAGTATAACGATTGCGCTGACAAGATCAAGAATCAAGAACAGTCCAAAGCACAACAGCCCAATAAGCAGGAATGCCATGATAAACTCAACAGGAGTGCCGTGTCCCATATGTTCCTTACTATACACCTCTTCAAGAAATGCCGTAGTCCCCACACCCATAAAGCCAATGGTAGCAAGCCCCAAGAGCAGAGACATGAGATAGTGTATTTTATACCTCATGGTCGGTATTCTCCTGTTTTTCATATATACCATGTTGCATCTCCTTTCTCTCATAGCTTCCTAAACAACAGCAAATAGACGTTCGAACTTCCCCTCTGCAAGAGTTCGTCTAAAACACTGTTTCTCCTGCCCACCAAAAGAAAAAGCCCCTATCCAGGGCTTCTTTCTTCTTGGTCATTATGCACCCTTCCCTCCGGCAAACTGCCTGTTATGCACCTTGTCATCCTTTTTACCTGTGAGCACCCGCATGCCCTTTTCCTGCATTTTGCTCTTAAGGGCCGCCAGCTTTCGTTCTTTATGCATTCTGCCCCGCACCAGCAACTCCATTCTTACCCTTCCCTTAAACCATTTCAGGTACCTTTGCCAAAGCTTCTGCATCCTGTTCCCTGGCCAGTCTCACCTTTTCCTGGGCCTCCCACATCTCTGTCATGATGGGCCTGATCATAACCTTCAAATCGTTGAAATTAGTCACGCTCCGCACCTTGTCACTGTACAGCGGCGGCGGTATTTCAGAACGCTTCCTGAACCTAGGCACCTCATGGTACAGCAGTTTTACACCATAGATGGGATTATTTCTGGCAGCCATGACAATCTCCCGGCGGAAAGGCATCTTGCCCAACTCATAGGCTGCCATGAGTTCCTTTCCCATGCCTGAAGTAGAACGACTGCCCTTACCGAAACCTCCCCCACCGTCATTCTTGGTTTCACTAATTATGGTCTCCTTACCAAGAGAATCGTACGTACGACTCTCGCCGTATACGGCTCTACATCTACATATCAGCTATGAATCTTTTTATAGCAATCATGGCATACAACTAAAGTTTTGCGGTGCATTGAAATCATCTTTGCTTCCCACTCAACATCCGGTTTTAGCAAATACAATATAGAGGACGCAGAGTGTGCCCCGGATTTTGTCATCGAGGTCACTTCCCCAACCACCAGACGCAATGACATGACAGTCAAAAAGGACATCTACGCCCGCTTTGGCATCATGGAGTATTGGATTGTGGACCCAAAAGCCCAGACCATTGATCTCTATACCCTTAACCCCGTCACCCTGGCACTGAGTTCAACAGCTGCTACCACAACATCACCAGGGATGACCTTAACTGGGATTACCTGAGCGATCATGAAAAGGCTGAGATTCGTACCACCATCAAATCCCGCATGCTGGGCGATGTGGAGATTGCCCTCAAAGATATTTTTGCAATTGATTAGAATATAGGACAAACGATCTATATTTCTACATCTCATTGGTGTTATACTGCCAAATGCAAAAGAGCCTTGCCAGATTAGCCGGAACCACCGGCATCCCCATTTCTGGCAAAGCTGTTTTTCTATTGCTAATGTCCTTCCCCTGCGATATAATGCCATTGTCGATCTACATTCAGAAAAGAAGTCATACACATGGCAGAAGTAATCAGCAAGTCCGCTTTGGTGGACAAAGTCGCAGAGGCATCCAATGTCTCCAAGAAGGATGCCAAGGCCATCATTGACGCACTTCTCAGCACTGTCACTGAAGAAGTCAAGAATGATTCCGAGATCCGTCTTATCGGTTTTGGCACCTTCAAGAAGGCCAAGCGTGCAGCCCGCAAGGGCCACAACCCTCAAACTGGCGCAGAGATTGAAATCGCTGCCAGCGAGAGCCTTTCCTTCAAGTCCAGCGTGAAGTACTAAGATCATTCCCCAGCCCGCCGCAATCCACTCCCCATTTAGAAATTCTCTCCATGTCTAAGAGAAATCTAATATACCTGCTGTATCATAAAAGCATACAAGAGCCCTGGCAAGTCATTTATTGGCTCGCCCGGGCCTTGTTCTTGTGCATGACAAAACTGGCTAAATTCCATCAGTAGTATGGAGCAGACATAAGGAGGAAAAATGACGATAAAAATATCCACCCTACCCAGCATCTATTGTGACTGGCTGATCAATCACCCTTCTGGAGCCTACGGTGAAGACACCGGCATATTCCTATACGGAGAAAGTGAACTGGCGGAACGGAATGACACTTACGAATGCGAGGAATACATGCCTTCCCATTTCATCATAGGCGATGATAGTGGTGACACGCTCTATGTCATGAAAAAAGATCAGAACTCACAGGCTGTCTTCTCCACTGACATGGGATACATGAACGAGGATGAACTCGCCAAAGAAACCGATAACTTCCTGGACTGGGTAGAAAACATCAACATGCTTCAAGCTGATAACTAAAATTTTATGAAATTTTAATGCTCTCCACCAGAAATTTTAATGTTTAGTCTATAGAATTAAACCATCAAATTAAGAAAGAGGTTGATAGCATGAGTAGGAAATTTTTGCTGATAGGAACTGTTGCTCTTATGTTGCTGGGGGCAGTCCCTGCATTTGCTGCCACCAACAACACCCCCACCCAACATCAGGCCCAGATGAATAACAGAGAGCAGCCGCCTGAGCCCCCCAAGGATGCCAATGGCAATCCTCTTCCCCCTCCAGATATGAAACAGGGACAGAATGGGAATCATCCCCCGGAGCCGCCCAAGGATGCCAACGGCAATCCCCTTCCCCCTCCTGATATGAAGCAGGGGCAAAATGGTAATCAGCCCCCCGAGCCGCCCAAGGATGCCAACGGTAATCCTCTTCCACCACCTGATTATCAGCAACAAGCAAATAAGTGATTTACGGCAGAGCCAGAATTGGCTCTGCTTTTCCACGCCTACAATAATGGAGCCTTAAATTAACAGTATTTGCAACACTTCAAGAAAACATTTTATGCAGGAGGAATTTAATACTATGGATTTATTGAAAGATGTTATGCCATTCTTATTTTTAATCGCAGTCTATTTCATAGCTCCGCACACAGGAGGCACCAATTCAGACGATTGTTACAGTGACGACTCAGACGGATCTGATAGCTGCGATGATACGGATTGAACCTTTTATTCCGCAACACATCCTAAAATTCTGGCATTTTCAGGCTCACCAGATCAATGTCGCTGCCTATCTTTGCAGCCCATTTCACTCTGACCTGAACTCTGTCCAGCAATGCCATTCCCACAGTATGCCCATTGCCCCCGTATTCACTCACTCTTGCGGATGAAGGTAATGGCAAAGTCTTGCGATACGTATAGTCAGTCAAATAACCCGCTAATAAAATCGCCTACATGCTCAACGGCGCCTTCTGCTATTTTTCCAACTGACTCTGCTATTTCGGAGGCAGAATCAGATATGCTATCACTTGTCTCCTTGCCGCTATTTAATGCGGAAGAAGCCAAGTCAGAAACATTTTCCAATATGTCACTGTCCATCAGTCCAGCAAGAATATTTTCTTGACTGCTATCCTGTTTGTTCTGCTTTCCAGGGTCAACCATTTATGTTGCCTCACTTTCTTTACTCATTGAATTTCATTCAAAAAATCCGCCGGTGATATTACTGGCACTTCACACTTCACGAAATCCTTAATATTGTCTGTCACAATATAATCGCAGCCAGTAGCCTTAGCACATTTATCCTGCAGGCAGTCTTCAAAATCCATGAATTCACGGTTATATACAACCTTGACAATTTCTTCCTGAGTTGCGCCGGTAACTGTCAGTAAGCCACATACTGCCTCAAGCATGGCTCTGCCAATATCTTCACCAGCTTTTCTACCCATGTACCATATATCACAGCTCTAAAACAAAGAACATGGCCCTTTTATAGTATCCACAGACCAGCACCCTGTCACCATCCAGAGTATACATACATTTTACATGCAAGTCCTTCAATGTCCCGGCAAATAGCTTCTTCCCGGTAGTAAGCTTGTAGATGCTCAGATTATCCCCGGAGGACTGCAGGACATAGTTCTCTGTCACGGCCCAGTCGGTCTTGTTGCTGTAGTCCCCCTCATAGCAAGCAAGCAGATCCCCCTCACGGTCAAAGCAGCACAGCTTTTCGCCCGTACCATCCCCCTGTGACACGCTCACAAATAACTCATCCTCATTCAGACGAACCGGGCGCAGAGCGGCCTGAGATAGTTGCAGCTCATCCAAGGCATGGGGAACAACGTCCCGCACTTCACTTATTGCAGCTCCAGCAAGTTTGCCTATGCAAATAGTGTCAGGAGAACGCACCATCAGCAGCTCTCCTCCAGCCGTGCCAACCATACCACTGTACTCTTTTTGCCACGGCACAGTCCCGACATAGCTCCTTTTATCGTCATACAGCCCAAGCATACCGTCCTTTGAACGTTCAAAGAGGACATATCCTCCACAAGAAGCCAGGTTGTAGCCGCTCTCTGCTCCTGAACCTTTGCTGGGCTCTATTCCAAAACGCCCCTTGATTTTCCTTTCCTTCACCGGCAGCTCATAAAGTTCCTGCCAGTCATCCGTATCTTGCTCTCCATCCTTAGGCGGCCTGTATCCTTCACCATGGCGGTAAATCGCCCCATGCGCATAGACGATACGCTCTCCCAAGAACACAAAATCCCTATCTGCCGCCGGGCCGTCAATGGTGTATATACTTCCCTGTCCCCCGTCAAAAGAGAAGGTCATGTCAGGCTTCCCCTCTGTCTCAAGCGTAGCAGCTGCTTGCACCAACGGTTCCTGATTGACATTCAAACCGCTGGCATCGCCCTGTTCCTGACAACCTGCCACGAAAAAAGTGAGTCCTCCTACCAATAGCCCAAGTATCGACTTTTTCCAGACCATAAGCATGCCCTCCCCTGTCTTTTCATGTTTCATGTATAGAATATTCATCACAGAATCAGACTTCCCTGCTTTGTAAGCACCATGATACGTACAGAAGGGAGATTTTCACCATGGCAATCGTATTTCGCCCTCAAAGGAGCGATCTTGATAAGGCAATGGCTGAGGCAGCCGTATTTGACACTGAGGAAGAATTGCTTGCCCATGTAAAGAAGCTATGGCTGGCTACCTATCCTGATGCGAAATTCAAAGTCAAGCTAAGGACATTGAACGAGGAACGCACCGGCTGGGAGTCCACCAGGTATGTCTGCATGACCGACAACGGCATAGATGCCCCCTACAGGCACCCCAAGGTCGTTGGCATGTGCGATACAGATACCTTCAAAGCCATGTCAAAGGAACAAGCCCTGGATCAGGCAAAAAAACTGTTTGCAGAATGGTCTGCAAAGCAAGCGTGACAGCTCATTGCTTGATTATCTCTTATCAAACTCAATAACTATGCATTCGCAATCTCCAATATCCATACAAAACTCGCTTCTGAATACATAAGTAGTATCAAATCCAATTACATGAGCTTTGCCATCCTTTGCACAAGATGCTTCAATCACATATCCTTTTACGCTGTTATGGCAATGCAAAGCCAAAAATTCCTTCCAAATGGAATCTAGGTTTGTTCCGTCCGCCATATGTTCTTTGCAAAAATCCTCGAATTTCTCAGCTCCATAGCAACGAAAAATCCCCATTCTCCTGTATTCAGATGTTGGGAACTCATAATTTCTTAACAGAACCGCTTTATTCAAATACTGTTTCCTTCTCTCATGATTTTCTCATACCCTATTTCATCAAACATGCGTAGCAATACTATAGATGATATTCAGGATAATGATAAACATAGCCACGTTCCCAACTAAAGCAGAAACTCTATGCTCTTTCTCATACTTCTCTTCAAACAACTTGTGCTGCTCAATATACAAATCCACTGCCATTACAGTAACCTGCTGCTCGAAAGTCAGATTATGTTCGACCTCATTATACTGCCTGTGAATCTCAGCTTCCTTCTCTGAAAGGGATGTCGGGTCACAGAGCAGTATTTTTTGCATCTTGTAATAGGCTTCTCCCCATATATATTTATACATCTTTGATTCAGTTCCATATGCTCTGACAGCCATGAAGCCAAGGAATAGTCCCATCAGAAGGTCAAGCATTATTTCATGCTCTCCTCTGCCATCAGTATATCCCTGAAAAGCACTTACCAGCATAAATGCGCCAACAAATCCAACGTTCCCTCTAAAGAACGCATTCTTGGCCAGTAGAAAAATAGGTGTCCGATTAACAATTACAACTCCCAAATAAAATCCTCCTGTTTGTGTTACATAAAATCAGCCATACAGCGGAATCAGCATAGCGTATGGCGCAGTGAAGATAGATAGTGCCCAGCTCAATTTCTGGACTAGGCCCATTTCTATGTTGCATTTCTTGAATGCATACCGTCTGTTAAGCCTGTATATGAGCACACCTGACAGCAACACACCCGGAATGGCGATAATTGTCGCTCCGGGAAAATAAAAGGTGTTTATTGATGGAAGCATATAACCTCTTAAAATCTCTATGGCCATTACCAAGAGTGCTCCCGCCAAATCGCAGATGAAACCAATCCACCATATACGCAAGATGCTCTTTCGCCAAACATCAGCAAATCCGTCAGAGGCATAGTGCTTCATGGCAATGTAAAGCACCAAGCTGTCAATGATGAAATTGGCAGGAAAGATTATCAGCCAAATGCCAGTGGGGATCAGATAGAACAGCCAAATGGGAAACAGGATATTGTATAAACGTGAATCTCCGTGTAGCTTTTTCATATTATCTCCAATTACTGCTAAATATTACTCTCCTGACATCACTTGTTCCTGGCATTCTCCTTCTCGGTAGTCACCACAATCACCGTATCATCATCATCTATTTCCGCACCACACCGAGGGCAACAGGCATATTCCGTTCCATCAGGCAGTTGTCTCTTTCCTTGGCACTTGGTGCAAAAATCAGTATTGCACCGCTTGCAATGCAGTATCTCTCCAAAATCTCTCCTGCCGCACCTTGGGCAGCCATCATAATATTTAGCCATAGGATATGCCTCCTTTATCACTTACTTACACCGATGCTCTCTTAACCCGTCAAATCAACAGTGCCATATCTATAACTTTTCTTCTGACGGCAATGTGATCCCTTGCGCCTGGCAGCACGCTCAATAAGACTTTTTCCCTCTTCCAGTGCTTCCGGCAGGTAATCCGCCTCCCATTCCCGGCCAGCTTTCTCTATCTTCTTGATCTCCGACCAATCAGTGATAGGCTCTCCCTCCGATGTACGCAATGGTTCATGGAATACATGCGGGTGCCGCCTAATCATTTTGTCGGCGGCAGAACGCGCCACCTCCTGCAGGTCAAACAATCCTTCTTTCTCTGCCAGACAAACATGGAAAATCACCTGTAACAGCAAATCTCCCAGCTCCTCCTTCAAGTTCTCAGCCTTGCCGGTCTCTCTGAGGATATTGATCCCTGCCAGCACCTCACAGACTTCTTCGATACATCCGGGCTTTACACTTTCATGTGTCTGAACCTTGTCCCAGGGGCAGCCCTCCTTAGATTGCAGCCTTTTCCTGCTTCATGTATGAAAATCCTTTCCAGACCTGATGAACGCTTGCTCTAACAAAATTGTACCACAAATACTGTTGTTCTCCCATAAGCTATCTGTAAACGAACTGCTCCTTACTGTCGCAAAGAAATCATGTATACATTATCAGTAGGACAAATGTCCTATATCTCCTCAATTTGCCGTGCTATACTTCATACACAAGAGAAAGGCCTCGCCGAATCCCCATTTCCGGCGAGGCTATTTTTCTACCCTTGCAATATCGACTCAAGACAATGCCTGCAAAATCACAGTCAGCGCGAGTTATACCTTTCAAATACTAATCAAGCTTCATCCGCTTCAAATATGCAGCTATATCCTGTCTGGCAGAGGGGATATCGCTGCTATAGATGTCAAGAATTTCCCCTGGGAGATGTGCCCCGGTGGTTTCTTTTATTTTCTCGATGCTCGCACCTATCCCTCCACCACCGTGGGTTACCACGGGAATGATACTTTTTCCATGCAAGTCATAATGCTCCAAAAAACCTTGGACAGCCATAGGCAGGGTGTGCCACCAAAGCGGGTACACTACAAAGACCACATCGTAATCTGCCAGCTCAGGCAACGGCCCCACCAGTGCCGGATCCAGATTCTCATCCAGTTCCTTCCTGCCCACCCTAGTGGTAGCACCATAGTCAGCAGGATACTTTTCCTTGGTGCGAATGGCATAAATATCGCCCCCGGCAGCATCATGAATCATGGCCGCTATCATTTCAGCGTTGCCGATAAGTGTCTCTTTGTCCTTCATAATGGAAGCCCCGGATACCGCATCCACCCCAGGTGGAAAATCCGTATTGCCTACCCGGCTGAAATACACCGTCAATACTCGCCCGGATACTTGAATCTTCTCCCCTTGTATGATGGTTTCTTTCTCCACCTTTACCTGATGAAACCAACGATCAAGATATGGCAAGCCAAAAATCCCCACAGTGGCCAGGACAAAGGCTGCTCCCAAAGCAATGAAGAACTTCCGTCCACGTATATACCTTCTGGCATGACACAGCAGATGGACGAAAAGCAAGACCAGTACACTAACAGCTGACAGCAAATGCACTGAACGCCAGTTCCAT
>NZ_FNWN01000035.1:0-23046 GCF_900108415.1 Selenomonas sp. KH1T6 | reverse complement strand
AAGGGAATAACAGATGAATCCATCTTTTCCTGCTGATAAAAGGACTTGTTGCGAAAGGCATTCTCGAATGCAACCTTAAACACATTGCTTACAGAGAAACCGCGAACCTTATAGGCATTGCAGGCCTTGAGTATCTTGCCAACATGGAATTCTTCCAGGAAACAAGATATTTTTGAAGAAAGTTGTTCACCAAAGATATGATTCTGTGATACAATGTTCATGGCATAAGCCCTCCGTTTATGTTATGATTGCTGTCACTTTCATTATACAAAACGGAGAGAGCTTATGCTATTTTTTTAGGAAATGGTACAAGTCGAATAATTTGGCAGTTTCACAACTGCGAAGTTTGAGTTAAATAATAGCAATGTCGCATGGTATATATCGTACAACCTCCATTTCTTAGATGGTAAAATCTTCGTCTACAGGAGCACTATCCAGAATATTGCGGGAGTCATAGAAAATGAATGATAATAAACTCACCTGCCACCTTTGCCACCACGCCTGCCAGATGTTAGATGGTGACACAGGCTTTTGCAGGTCTCGGGGGAATCGTGGAGGGCGGCTGGCTTCGCTTTCTTATGGTCTGCTGACTTCGGTGGCCTTGGACCCTATAGAGAAGAAGCCCCTTTACCACTTTTATCCCGGCAGTCGGATTCTTTCCGTGGGCAGCTTTGGGTGCAATCTGGCCTGTCCGTTCTGTCAGAACTACAGCATTTCCCAGGCAGGGGAGACTGACCTTTGCTATGAGGATGAGGGGGCGGGGCTGAGAGTTTATCGGCTGCCGCCGGAGGAATTGGTGGAGCTGGCTTTGGATACGCGGGAGAGGCATGGGAATATTGGCGTGGCCTTCACCTATAATGAGCCTTTGATGAATTATGAATATGTGCGGGATTGTGCACGGCTGCTGAAAGAGGCGGGGATGAAAGTCGTGCTGGTGACAAATGGGACGCTTTCCACAGGGCCGTTTGCCAAGCTCCTGCCGTTGGTAGATGCCTTGAATATCGACCTCAAGGGGTTTACGCCGGAATTTTACCAGTGGGTGAGGGGAGACTTTGAGCTGGTGCGCACGAATATACGCGCCGCTCACGAGGCAGGATGCCATGTGGAGGTCACGACGCTGGTGATACCGGGGCACAATGACAGCCCGGAGGAAATGGAAAGGGAGGCAGAGTGGCTGGCTTCTCTTTCTCCGGAAATTCCTCTGCACCTGTCCCGCTATTTCCCACGGTTCCATTTGCATGAGCCTGCCACTCCCGTAGAAACGTTGGTGCGCTTACAGGGAATAGCGGAAAAGCATTTGCGATATGTGCATCTGGGGAATGTGTGAGCGCAGAAAAATTAATATTTATTCCAGCAGGTATTTCCCCAAGGGATTTCGAATAGTACAGGCAATGGAGATTATTGAGAGGGAGGGTATTTCTATGGCTGGAATCAACGTGAAATCCATAGGAGGACCAAAGACAGTGAAGGCCGAAATCCTGGCTTTCGTGCTGCCGGTGGTCATAGTTGGTCTCCTGGTACTTTCAGGCATTATCTTCAAGTACACCAGTTCTGCCTTTGAGGAACAGCTGGTGGCCGGCTCCGAGAAGACTACCGCCGAAGTGGCGGATGGTGTCTCTGACTGGATGGCGGCCCGCATGCTGGAAACCCAGATGACGGCCAATTCCTTGGCAGCCAGGGGACTGCCTGACACTCAGGCAGAGCTGATTGCCAACAATGAGCTGCGCCTGAAACTGATGGAGAAAATATATCCTGGCGTCTACGACAGTGTCAGCTGGGGGCCTTTTGACGGTTCCGGCCTGCTGCATGGCTGGACCAAGGCCGGCTACAAGGAAATGCACAATGCCGACAAGGCCTGGTACAAGGAAACCATGAAGGGGGAGAAGGACTCCTTTATGGCGCCTCCTGTCATTTCCCAGGCTACTGGCAAGATTATAGTGAACTCTATCGCTCTGGCCAAGAATCCTTCCGGCCAGAATGTGGCCATGGTGCTGGCAGCTGTTTATGTGGATGCCGCCCGGGAGAAGGTGGGGGCCTTCAAGATTGGCAGCCAGGGCTACAGCTATCTGGTGGCACAGGATGGCACTTATATCGTCAATCCAAATGAAGAAGCCATCATGAAGGAGAAAATCACCGATGAAAAGGATCCGGCTCTGAGAGAGCTGGGCCAGAAGATGACAGCAGGAGAAGAAGGCTGGCTGAAGTTCACCCGGGCAGACGGGGAGAATATGATTGCCTTCTATGCTCCGGTGAAGGCCACGGGCTGGAGCATGGCAGCCGTCGCCTATGAGTCTGAGCTCTTTGCGCCTGTTTACAGCCTGCTGAAGATTGTGGCAGGCCTGTCCATTATCATTTTGGTGGTCATTTCCCTGGGCATCGTCATGACGGTGAACAAGGTCATGGCACCCCTGGGAGCTATGGTGGATGAGTTGAAGCTGCTGGCTTCCGGCAACTTTGAAGACCGTCCTGCCAAGGTCGTAGTGGAAAATGAATTGGGCATCCTGGCTCAGGCGGTGCGTGATATGCGCCAAAGTGTGGCCAAGGTCATGCGCTCTGTTCATGATTTCTCCCAGAATCTGGCTGCTTCCTCAGAGGAGCTCAATGCTACCACTGAGCAGTCCGCCCAGGCTTCTGATCAGGTGGCTAATTCCATCGTGCGGGTGGCTCAGGGCACCAACGAGCAGCTGGGAGCTGTAAGCTCCACCACCGAGGCTATCGAGCGCCTCAGCGGTACCATCCAGACAGTGTCCGGCGAGGCAAGCGCCGCCGCTGGCGAAGGCCGTCAGGCAGCAGAGATTGCCCGGGACGGCGGCAGGACCCTGGAGGAAGCCATCACCCAGATCAAGCATATCGAGGCCAGCAGCCTGGAGTCCATGAAAGTGGTGAAGGCTTTGGGCGAAAGGTCTTCGGAAATTGTGGCAATCGTTGAGACCATCACCGGCATTGCCGAGCAGACCAACCTCCTGTCCCTGAATGCAGCCATTGAGGCCGCCCGCGCCGGTGAGCAGGGCCGCGGCTTCGCCGTGGTGGCAGAGGAAGTCCGCAAGCTGGCTGAGTCCTCCCGTGAGGCAGCCCAGCAGATTGCAGACCTCTTGAAAGCTGTGGGCAGCGATATCGACAATGCCATCAGTGGCATGGAAGCGGGCAACGCCGAGGTGCAGAAGGGCGCCGCCAACATCATTTCCATGGGAGATTCCTTCCGCAAGATCATCGAGCTGGTGGAGAATGTCTCCGGCCAGATTCAGGAAATCAGCACGGATATCACCGGTATGGCCAGGAATGGCGAAGAGATTGTGGGCCATGTGCGCACCATCGATGCCGCCAGCCGCAGCGCCGCTGAGGAGTCTCAGACGGTATCTGCCGCTACGGAAGAGCAGAGCGCTTCCGTGCAGGAAATCGCCAACGCCAGCCGCAGCCTGGCCAAGATGGCCACGGATCTGCAGGCAGAGGTGCAGAAGTTCAAACTTTGATATTGATTACAGTCAGGGGAGGCCGCAAGGCCTCCTTTTTCATGTATGAACACAAATATCTTTTACTTCACAACTTGACAAAGTTACACGTGGGGTGTATCATACAAAACATCGTCGGATAAATATCTGTCCGTGTATGAAAAACATTTTGGAGGGATTTATTATGGAGAGAATGAAACAGGCAGCGCAATTTTTGGCATCGCACACGGCGGCTTTCGTCATTATTGCAGCCATTATTGCCTTCTTCGTGCCGCAGATGTTTGGCTGGGTGAAAGGGCAGAGCCAGATTATTATTCTCTTCATTATCATGTTCAGCATGGGTTTGACCCTCACTGCGAAGGATTTCAAGGTGCTGGCTTCCCGTCCTCTGGATATCTTCATCGGAGCTGCAGCCCAGTATCTCATCATGCCCTTCTCAGCATATTTCCTGTCCAAGAGCCTGGGGCTTTCAGATGAGATTGCCGTGGGCCTCATACTGGTGGGGTGCTGCCCCGGTGGCATTTCTTCCAACATCATGAGTTTCCTCTGCAAAGGGGATGTGCCCTTGTCTGTGGGCATGACCACTGCATCCACTCTTTTGGCACCTCTCATGACGCCTGCCATGGTGCTTCTCCTTGCGGGGGAACGCATTGAAGTACCGGCAGCAGGCATGTTCCTGACTATCGTGGAAGCGGTCATTGCTCCGGTGCTCCTGGGCTTCCTGCTGAATTATCGCTATGGCCAGACCCGTACCATGGATGATGTGCGCCAGGTGATGCCTTCTGTGGCTGTTATTGGACTGGCCCTCATCGTGGGCGGTGTCATTGCCCTGCAGGGCAGCAACTTCTTCACTGCCGGCATAGTTATCTTCCTGGCGGTGTTGGCTCACAATGCTGTGGGGTATTTCCTGGGCTACTTCGTGGGCCGCTTTGCAGGCATGAACGAAGCCAAACGCCGCACTCTGTCCATTGAGGTAGGCATGCAGAACGCCGGTCTTGCCACTGGTCTTGCCGTAGCCCACTTCGCCATCTACCCCCACGCAGCTCTGGCCTGCGCCGTGTCCTGCGCCTGGCACTCCATCTCCGGCACCCTGCTGGCCGGCTGGTTCGTCCGCCGCGACGAAAAAGCAGAAGCAGCAGTGGCTTCCATAAGCTAACTAAAAGACAATTGAAACTATAAATTGGGCCCATGGATGGGCCCCGCGGACGCGGAAATCACACGATGTGATTTCAGTCCGCGTTTTCTTTTTGTTACTTTTTCTTTGCGACAAAGAAAAAGTAAGGAGGTAACGTATAGGATAAGCGTAAATTTTCCTTGAATAACCAACACATATATGTTAAAATACCTTGTATGCGGTTGTAGCTCAGCTGGATAGAGCATTCGCCTCCTAAGCGAAGGGTCGGGCGTTCGAATCGCCCCAGTCGCACCATTTGCAATCAAAAGCCTCCGGACTTCCGGAGGCTTCGTTTTTTGTATTCATGAATGAAACAGGCCGCGCAGTTTCCTGCACGGCCTGTTTCGCGTTTCGCTGTGGTTGTTGTAGTATGATGAAGTTGGTGTGTTGCACCTGTGTGGAGTTGTGCCTTACTTATGCTCAGGCTGGGTGACCTTCTGGCTGTCCTGAGGAGCTGCCTTCTGGCCGGCATCCTTTGCCTTAGCAGTCTTCTTGTCCTGGGGCACGGGGATTACCTTCACGTCAGGGGTCATGGCCTGCTGGCCCTTGGCATCCTTGACGTCTTCGGCTCCCTTAGTTTCCTTTACGTCCTTGGCGTCTTTGATGTCTTTGACATCCACATCCTTGACATCTTTAGCGTCTTTGACGTCCTTTATATCTTTCTGGTCTTTGCCGTCATAGTCACCCATCTGGTCAATCTGGATGACATCTTCCCTGGCGCCCAGCTTGTCTTTCTGGTCCTGCTTCAGCTGGGGAGCCGGCTGCTCGGCCTTGGGGAGCTCCTTCTGCTGGGGAACTGCTGCGTAAGTGGTGGCGGCTGCGCTGAAGGCGAATGCACCTATGGCAGCCATTGCGGTGAATTTTTTGAGATCGAACATATAACTCCTCCTTTTGTTTCCTGCGCCCTTGGGGCGCCTATCACGACTATCGCCTTGCTGACGATGATTTTATTATAAAGGGCGGTCCTTAGAGGAGCTTTAAAGGGCAATTAACTTTTGATTAAAAATTGATGTAAAGTGTATGAAAGGGATTGGCGGCTTGAACAATAGCAATCAAGCTGCTTTGACTTCCTTCCTATTAAAAGAATGTATTTTGCTATGGCAAATAACACTGATTTGAGTTATACTTAACGGGTTGTTAGTAAGTAAACTGCTTCCAAATTATATGGAGGTTTTTCATGAAAATCGCAGTCTTTGATTCCGGCATTGGCGGACTTTCTGTTCTTTATGAGGCCCGCAAGGCCCTGCCGCAGGAAGAGTTCGTCTTCTTTGCGGATGAAGATAATGTGCCCTATGGCACCAAGTCCAAAGAGGAAGTGCAGGCGCTGGTGGCAGATGCTTTTGACTTCCTGGTGGGCAAGGGGGTCAAGGCCATCGTGGTGGCCTGCAACACCGCCACCAGCGCAGCGGTGACGGAGATGCGCAGGCGTTATGACCTGCCCATCATCGGCATGGAGCCTGCTGCCAAGAAGGCACTGGACATGGACGGGGAGCACAGGGTGCTGGTGGTGGCCACCCCCGTCACTGTGAAGGGCAACAAGATGAAGGTCCTCATTGAGCATGTGGACAAGCAGCATCTGGTGGACCTGCACCCCCTGCCCCGGCTGGTGGAGTATGCAGAAAATCAGGAGTTCAATTCTCAGGCGGTGTTGGATTATCTGGCAAGGGAGCTTTCTGTCTATGACTTTTCCCAGTATTCTTCGCTGGTGCTTGGCTGCACGCATTTCAATTATTTCAAGGATACCTTCCGTGAGATACTGCCGGGGAATGTCTCTCTGGTGGATGGCAACGGGGGCACAGTGCGGGAGCTTATCCGCCGCTTGAAGGAGAGGAACCTTTTGGAGAAGAATGCTCCTTCTACTGAGTATTACTATTCAGGCCGCCGGGTGCAGGATAAGGAAGAACTGCACCGGCTGGAAAGCTACTTGCAGCGGCTGGGCCGCATGTATGCCTTAACTTGACTTTGAATGTCATTTGGTCTAAATTATATATGTTGTTTCTCGGGGAGGTATGGCTTTGGCTGTTTCTGTTGAATACAAGGTTAATTTCTTTGATACTGACGCCATGGCGGTGGTACATCATGCCAACTATATCCGCTGGTTCGAGATTGGCAGGGTGGCGTATTTGCGCAATTATGACCTGACTTTGGACGATATGATGGATGACGGCTATGTGTTCCCCATTACCAAGATTGATGCCAAGTATCTTTCTCCGGGGCGTTTTGATGATGTGCTCATCATCGAGACCAAGGCAACTGCACTTACCAAGGCCAAGATGGCCTTTGCTTACCGCATCCTGCGGAAAAGCACAGGCGAGGTGTTGGTTACCGGGCATTCACAGAATGTCTTCACCCACAGGGATACGGGAAAAATCACCCGCCTGCCAGACAAGTATTTTGAAATCTTTCAGCGGGCGATGGAAGATGAGGAAGCTAGGGAGGAATAAGTTTTGACGGTTTTGTATGTAATTCTCGGCCTGATAGTTCTGGCTGTGGTCTTTGTGCAGCTTTTTCTGGCTGTGGAAGGCAAGGAGAATGTCAAGGTCCACACCGGGGCAGCCTGGGAGCTGGACAGCAAAGATGAGAACAAACTGGTGCTGAAGAAGAGGCTGGTCTTTGCCAATGAGGGCAAGCAGTGTGCCACAATCATGGATGCCATCGCGCGTCCACAACTGCCTTATGAGCAGTATGACGGCATTGATGCACGGGGCAAGGCTGAGTTGGAGGGGGCACCACGCGAGGATGATTACTTCGAGGCTGTGCTTATCCAGCGCAAGGGCGAGGCGCCGGACAAGCTGGATATCTGGGCCAAGATTGCCCTGAGCCCCCGCAAGGGCCTTAGCCTGGAGGAAGCCCTGGCACACATGGTGGACATCGGCGTGGACTTCATCTGGATGGAGACGGGCCGTACACCCTGGAAATACAAGAAGGTGCGCCTGGAAATTACCGCTGAGGAAATTGCCCGGCTGGCAGGCGTGACATTGGTGAAGGATTAAGGAGGACACGGAAATGGCAGAAGAACTTGAACTGATCCCGGTGCCCACCCGCATCCTGACAGACAAGGACGATATTATTGAAGCTATTGAGCATTATACTGAAGGGAAGATTGGCCCCGATGATCTGGTCTGCAGTGCCGAGAGCGTGGTAGCCATCACCCAGGGCCGCTATGTGCGTCCGGAGGATTTGGAGATTTCCTGTCTGGCACAGCTTTGCTGCCGCTTCATTCCCGATTACGGCAGCCTGGCCAGCCCACACGGCATGCAGAGCCTCATGAATGTGGAAGGCAAGTGGCGTGTGGCCTTTGCGCTGTTCGCAGGCTTCGTGGGCAAGATTTTTGGCCAGTCCGGCCTGTTCTACAAGTGGGGCGGGGAGCAGACGGCTATGATTGACGATGTGACGGGCACCATGCCCCCCTTCGACAAGTGCATTGTCTACGGTCCTGGGGACCCTTATGGCATGGCCCAGAAGATGAAGGACAAGCTGGGCTGCTTCGGCGCCATGATTGCAGACGTCAACGACCTCAAGCGTTCCCGTGTGGTGGGCGTGTCTTCCGGGGTGAAGGGTGAGCTGGCAGCCAAGCTGCTCATTGACAATCCGTTTGGCAATGCTTCCCAGAAGACTCCTATCTGCATTATCAAGAACTATAGGCAGTATCAGGAGAAGAATAGCTGAGACAGGCTTTTATATGATAAGGGACGCAAGTCCCTTATTTTCATATTACAAAAGGAGAACTATATGCCTAGAACAGACAGGCGCGGTGCGGGTGATCTGCGTCACTACCGCATGGAGCGCCGCTTTCAGAAATACCCTGCTGGCTCGGTGCTCATAGAGATGGGCAATACCAAGGTCATCTGTGCCGCCAGCATTGAGGACCGCGTGCCTTTCTTCATGAAGGGCACCGGTGAGGGCTGGATCACGGCAGAGTATTCCCTGCTGCCCAGTGCCACGGGCACCCGCAGCCCCCGTGAGGCCGCCAAGGGAAAGCAGTCCGGCCGCACCCAGGAGATACAGCGCCTCATAGGCCGTGCCCTGCGCTCTGTGGTGGACACCAAGGCCCTGGGGGAGCGCACTATCATGATTGACTGCGATGTGATACAGGCAGATGGCGGCACCCGCACCGCTTCCATTACCGGAGCTTTCGTGGCTTTGGTGGAGGCCTGCTCCACCTTCTATCAGAAAGGGGGCATCTTCCCGGTGAAGGATTTCGTCTCTGCCATCAGCGTAGGCGTGAGCCATGAGGGGGAGCCCATCCTGGACCTCTGCTATGAGGAGGACTCCCAGGCCATTGTAGATATGAACGTGGTCATGACAGGGGAAGGCCGCTTCGTGGAAGTGCAGGGCACCGGCGAAGGCAGGCCTTTCACCCATGAGGAGCTGAATAAATTGCTGGCCCTGGGAGAGAAAGGCTGCCGCGAATTGATTTCCTATCAGAAAGATGTTTTAGGCGGTGAACTGGTCTGGTTAGTTGGACGTGAAGGGTAGATGTTACCTCCACCGCTTGCGGGGGAGGGGGACCGGCGAAGCCGGTGGAAGGGGGAATCGAAGCCGTAACGTTACCTCCGCCCCTTCCACCGCCTAGCGGCGGTCCCCCTTCCCCGTTTCACGGGGCAGGTAAGGTCGGCGATTAATGTTCCTGCTATCGAAGGAGGATTTTGGTGATTAAGATACTTATGGCAACTGGCAATCAGGGCAAGCTGCGCGAAATGCGCGAAATGCTTCAGGATTTGCCCGTAGAAATACTTTCCCTGAAAGATTTCCCGGAAATTCCCGAACCAATAGAGGATGGAACGACCTTTGAGGCGAATTCTCTTCTAAAGGCCCGTTACTATCGTGAGAAAACTGGCTGCGCTGCCATGGCGGACGATTCGGGACTTGAGGTAGAGGCTTTGGGGGGCGCCCCTGGGGTGCATTCGGCCCGCTTCTGCGGCCATCATGGGGACGATGAGGCCAACAATGAAAAGCTTCTGGCAGAGCTGGCGGCCAAAGGTGTGACTGAGTCCAGGGCTGCCTACCGCTGCGTGCTTGCCTTTGCCGGCCTTGATGGGGCGGAGCTCACAGCTTCCGGCAGCTGCGAAGGCGTGGTGAAGGAGCCCCGCAGGGGAGATAACGGCTTTGGCTATGACCCCTACTTCTATGTGACGGAAGGGGAGCTTTCCGGGCGCACCATGGCAGAGCTGACTTTGGAGGAGAAGGGCACCATCAGCCACCGGGCCCGGGCTATGGAAAAGCTGAAGAAAATGCTGGAGGAAAGTGTCTTATGATCATAGGACTGGTAAGCGACAGCCACGGCAATACCGCCGCCATTGATATGATGCTGGCCATGCCGGGGATAAATGAAGTGGAATGCTGGCTTCATGCCGGGGATTTTGTGGTGGATGCGGAATACCTTGAGATGGCTTCCGGCAAGAAAGTCTACAAGGTAGCCGGCAATGGGGACTGGCCTCACAGCAAGGACCCGGAGGATTTGATGGTGGTACTGGAAGGATTCCACATCATGCTCACCCACGGCCATGAGCACGGGGTGCGCTATGGTACGGAGATTCTGGCGGAAAATGCTCTCAATATGGGAGCGGACATTGCTGTCTACGGTCATACCCATATCGCAGATATCAGCCCGGCAGGCAGTGACCGCCTCACCATCCTTAATCCTGGCAGCATCGGCCGGCCGCGGGATGATTCCTACGGTTCTTTCATGTTGTTGGAATTGGAGAAGGGCAGGGAGCCCCAGGTAAGGCTGCTCCGCCTTGAGGATACGGATGCCAGCATGCTTTACTGAGAGCAGTTTCTTAAAAAATACTCCTCATAAAGCAGGATTTTCCCAGGTTGAAATAGAATAAGCAGGTGATGTGGTAAGTATCGCATACCTGTGCTATCCCACCCGCGTAAAGGGAAGCGGAAAAGTGAATCCGCTTCAGTATTTTCGCGGGCTTCTCGCATTTGTGAATTGCTTGAAAACAAGGACGAAATGTGCTATTATGGACCACAGATGTGTGATAAGTTGTATTTATGGGAGGGATAACTTTGCGAGAGTTAGACGCAAAACAAATCACTGAAACCGTCGCACAGATGTGCAAGGAAGCAGCCTACTACCTGCCTCAGGATGTCTATGAAGGCCTCAAGCGCGGCCGCGAGACTGAGAAATCTCCCGTAGGCCAGAACGTGCTGGACCAGATTATCCGCAATGCAGAAATCGCCAGGGCAGAAGACAGGCCCTACTGCCAGGATACGGGCATGACCATTGTCTTCCTGAAGGTAGGCCAGGACCTGCATATCACTGGCGGCAATCTGGAGGATGCCATCAACGAGGGTATCGCCAAGGGCTATACCGAGGGCTATCTCAGAAAATCAGTGGTGGCAGAGCCTCTCTTCAACCGCAAGAACACTCAGAATAATACGCCTGGTGTCATCTACACCGAGATTGTGCCCGGCGACAAGCTGGAGATCACTGTTGCTCCCAAGGGCTTCGGCTCCGAGAACAAGTCCGGCGTGAAGATGCTGGTGCCCGCTGATGGCGTGGAAGGCGTAAAGAAGGCTGTCATGGACATCATCCTCCATGCCAGCATGAACCCCTGCCCGCCCATGGTGGTAGGCATCGGCATCGGCGGCACCATGGATCGTGCAGCCCTCCTGTCCAAGAAGGCACTCACCCGTTCCATCGATCAGCGCAACCCCATGCCTGAGTATGCCAAGCTGGAAGAGGAGCTCCTGGAGCTCATCAACCAGACGGGCATCGGTCCCCAGCTGGGCGGCACCACTTCCGCTCTGGCTGTGAACATCGAGTGGGGCCCCACTCACATCGCAGGCCTGCCGGTGGCAGTGACCATCTGCTGCCATGCTATGCGCCACAGCCACAAGGTACTTTGAGGAACGGGAGGAATAATAATGGCAGAACAGATTCGCATACAGACTCCGTTTACAGAGGAAATGTCCAGGAAGCTCAAAGCTGGTGATGCTGTGCTGATTTCCGGCACCATCATCGCTGCCCGCGACGCAGCCCACAAGGCCATGACCGAGGCTCTGGCCCGTGGGGAGGAGCTGCCCGTGGACTGGAAGGACCAGATGGTTTACTATCTCGGACCTACGCCGGCCAAGCCGGGCGACCCCATCGGTTCCTGCGGTCCCACCACTTCCGGCCGCATGGATGCCTACACTCCCACTATGCTGGACCAGGGCATCAAGGGCATGATCGGCAAGGGCTCTCGTTCCAAGGAAGTCATTGAGTCCATGAAGAAGAACGGCGTGACCTACTTCGCTGCCGTAGGCGGCGCAGCAGCCCTTATCGCCAAGTCTGTGAAGAAGTACGAAGTGCTGGCCTATCCGGAGCTGGGCCCTGAGGCCGTAGCCCGCCTGACGGTAGAGGATTTCCCTGCCATCGTGGTCATCGACTGCGAGGGCAATAGCCTCTATGAGACCAATCAGGCCAAGTATCGTACCCTGAAGGGTTATTGAGACATCTGAACTGGTGTAAGCGGTGTCCCTGCCGGTGCCTGACCGTTCCTCTGTGAGCGGTGGGGCGCCGGAGGTGGCGCCTTGGCATAATTATATTTAGGAGGTACAGAATGTTTCACACTACTTTTTATCTGCGCCGCCTGCACTCCATAGTTGGTTTGCTGGTGCTTGGCGGAGTCATATTCGAGCACATTTTCACCAACTCGATGGCTCTGGGCGGTCCGAAAGCCTTGAATGGCGCTCTTGCTATGATGGAGCTCATTCCCCATCCAATTTTCCTGGGCATTGAAATCGGCGCTATCGCCGTGCCCCTGCTTTTCCATGCTCTGTACGGCATCTACATCTGCCTGCAGGCCAACAACAACCCTGGCCGCATGGGCTACATCCGCAACTGGCAGTTCGCCTTCCAGCGCTGGACGGCCTGGTTCCTGGTGGTCTTCCTGATCTGGCACGTGTTCTATCTCCGTGTCTTCACCAAGGGCATCACGGGCACGCCTATTTCCTATGAGCTCCTCCAGAGCTACTTCACTGGCAGCCCCATCGTGGCAGTTCTCTACATCATCGGCATGTTCGCTGCTATCTTCCACTTCTGCAACGGCATCACCACCTTCTGCATGACCTGGGGCATCGCCAAGGGTCCCCGCATCCAGAATGTGATCGGTGCTCTCAGCATGTGCCTCTGCGCGGCTCTGTGCCTCGTGACTCTGGCATTCATGGGCAGCTATTTCGTGATGTAAAGGAGAATATCAATGGCTAAAGCACCTGAAAATAAAATCATAGTCGTAGGCGGCGGTCTGTCCGGCCTTATGGCTACCATGAAAATCTGCGAAGGCGGCGGCAAGGTAGACCTGTTCTCCTACTGCCCCGTGAAGCGTTCCCACTCCCTCTGCGCTCAGGGCGGCATCAACGCCTGCATGGACACTAAGGGCGAGCATGACAGCATCTACGAGCACTTCGATGATACGGTTTACGGCGGCGACTTCCTGGCTGACCAGCTGGCTGTCAAGGGCATGGTTGAGGCAGCTCCGAAGCTCATCAAGATGTTTGACCGCATGGGCGTGCCCTTCACCCGCACTTCCGAGGGCGTGCTTGACCTCCGTAACTTCGGCGGCCAGAAGAACAAGCGCACCTGCTTCGCTGGCTCCACCACGGGCCAGCAGCTTCTCTATGCTCTGGACGAGCAGGTTCGTCATTGGGAAGTCAAGGGCAAGGTGACCAAGTATGAGTTCTGGGAATTCATCAAGGTCATCAAGAACAAGCAGGGGGTTGTCCGCGGCATCGTGGCGCAGAACATGAACTCCAACGAGATCGTGGCTTTCCCGGCTGACGTGGTCATCCTGGCTACCGGCGGCCCGGGCATGGTGTTCGGACGCTGCACCGCTTCCACTATCTGCAACGGCTCCGCTGTGACCTCTGTGTATAAGGATGGCGCACATCTGGCCAACCCTGAGTTTATCCAGATCCATCCCACGGCTATCCCCGGCCCAGACAAGAACCGTCTTATGTCCGAGGCTTGCCGCGGTGAGGGCGGACGTGTCTGGGTATGGCGTGACAACCCGGAGACCGGCGAGAAAGAGCGCTGGTACTTCTTGGAGGATATGTATCCGGCTTACGGCAACCTGGTGCCCCGCGACGTGGCATCCCGTGCCATCTACAAGGTCTGCGTCCACATGGGTCTCGGCATGCATGAGCCGAACCGCGTGTATCTCGACCTCTCCCATATCGATCGTGACTACCTCGAGCGCAAGCTGGGCGGCATCCTGGAGATGTACACTGACTTCGTGGGCAAGAGCCCGGCTGATGTGCCTATGGAGATCTTCCCCTCCGTCCACTATTCCATGGGCGGCATCTGGGTAGACCGCCTGCATCATACGAATATCCCCGGCCTCATGGCCTCCGGCGAGTGCGACTACCAGTATCACGGTGCAAACCGTCTGGGCGCAAACTCCCTGCTGTCCGCTACCTACTCCGGCACTGTTTCCGGCCCCGAGGCTCTGCGCTGGGCCCGCAGTGGCGAGCTGGGTGATCCCCTCACCGAGGCAGAGATGGAAGCAGCCCGCAAGGAGTGCGTAGCTGAGTTCGACAAGATCCGCAACATGAACGGCCCTGAGAACGCTCACAAGCTCCATCATGAGATGGGTGAGATCATGTACAAGTACGTGTCCATCGAGCGCGACAACATCGGCCTTGACCAGTGCCTCAAGGAGCTCAAGGAAATCCTCAAGCGCTGGGATAACATCGGTGTCACCGACCATGGCAACTGGGCTAACCAGGAAGCTATGTTCGTGCGCCAGCTCCGCAACATGATCCTCTATGCTATGGTGGTCACCAAGGGTGCCCGTTGCCGTGACGAGTCCCGCGGCGCACATGCCAAGATCGTCCTGGATGCGAATGGCAACCGTCAGACCGACGAGCAGGGCGAGCTGGTATTCATGGGCCGCGACGATGAACGCTTCATGAAGACCACCATCGTGGACTATGATCCGAAGACCGAGGAGCCCCAGGTTTCCTACATGGAATTCGATCATTCCCTTATCAAGCCCCGTGCCCGTAACTACGCTGTGGCTAAGAAAGAGTAACCTGATACGCTCGAAGGAGGATTATAAGAAATGGCAGAACAGAAAATGGTCAGACTCATCATCGAGCGCCAGGACGGCCCGGAAAGCGCGCCGTATACCCAGGAATTCGATGTACCATACCGCCCCGGCCTCAACATGGTGGCCGCACTCATGGAAATCCAGAAGAACCCCGTCACCGTTGACGGCAAGCGCGTAGCTCCCGTAGTCTGGGAGTGCAACTGCCTGGAGAAAGTCTGCGGCGCCTGCATGATGGTCATCAACGGCATTCCCCGTCAGGCTTGCTGCTCCCTGGTGGACAACCTGCAGCAGCCCATCCATCTGGCACCGGCCCGTACCTTCCCGGTTATCCGCGACCTTCTCATTGACCGCTCCGTCATGTTCGAGAGCCTCAAGAAGATCCAGGGCTGGGTGGAAGTGGACGGCAGCTGGGACGTCAAGGACGCTCCCATCCAGAATCCCTACACCGCACAGACTGCTTATGAGATTTCTCACTGCATGACCTGCGGCTGCTGCCTGGAGGCCTGCCCCAACGTGGGACCCCAGTCCGACTTCATCGGACCTGCTCCTACGGTACAGGCTTACCTCTTCAACCTGCATCCCCTCGGAAAGTTCGACGCTCCGAAGCGCCTGAACGCCCTGATGGAGAAGGGCGGCATCACCAGCTGCGGCAACAGCCAGAACTGCGTGGAGGTCTGCCCCAAGCAGATCAAGCTGACCACTTACCTTGCTCAGCTGAACCGCGATGTGAACAAGCAGGCCCTGAAGAATATCTTCAACCACTAAGGCTTATTCCTTGCATAATGAACCCGCTTCTTTATAAGGAGCGGGTTTTTTCTTTTTCAGGCAGGAGAAAGGAGGGCCGGCCTTGAATGTATTAAAAAGCTGTAACTATAGAGAATAGTAGGATGATGACCATGAGAAAAATGAACAGGCTGCCGCTCAGCCCCAATCTAAAACGCTTCAAGTTCTTTTTTGACCTGCTGAAAAGGACCACTGACGACTACCTCTTTCTGGCAGATATGCAGGAAAACATGATGATGGTATCTCCGAACCTGGTGCAGGATTTTGAACTGCCCGGGGAAATTCTGGAGGATTTCAACCGTTTCTGGTTCGCGCTGATACACCCCGAGGAGCGGGAAAGCTATCGAAAATCCATCGAGACAGTCCTGCAGCACAAGTCACGGGAACATTTGCTGGAATACCGTGTGAAGAGCCGCAAGGATGGCTATGTGTGGATACGTTGCCGTGGCTGTGTTGGCCTTGACCGGGAGGGACGTCCCAGCATCTTCACCGGGGTCATGACCAGGCTGTCCCAGCGCAATCAGGCAGATGAGGTCACAGGCCTCCTGAACAAATACCAGTTTGAGCGGGCGGTGAAGTCTGCCCTTTCCTCCTACCGGTCCACCGGTGAAGGCGGTGCCATACTGGTCTTTGGTCTGGACAACTTCAAGATCATCAATGAAACCCACAACCGGGTGGTGGGAGACAGGGTGCTGAAAGAGGTGGCACGGCAGATAGAGGCCGTGCTGCCACAGGAACAGACCCTCTACAAGCTGGACGGGGATCAGTTTGCCATTGTCTGCCCGGGGGCAGAAGAAAAGGATGTGGCAGAGCTCTTTGCCACTATTCAGGGCTGTCTGGCTCATCCCTATACCGTGGATGGCCGCCAGTATTTCAATACGGTTTCTGCCGGCACTGTGCTCTATCCCCAGGGGGGGAAGGACTATCTGGTGCTGCACAAGCACGCCGAGGCCGCTATGGATCTGGCCAAGCAGGCGGGGAAGAACCGCAACTGCCTTTTCAGCAAGGAGCAGTACAATCGCTGGGTGCGCTCCATTACCATGCGGGATTCTCTCTGGGACTGCGTGGAAAATGACTGCGAGGGTTTCAGCCTCTTCTTCCAGCCCCAGGTGCGGGCTAGTGACAGGGAGCTTATCGGGGCAGAGTCCCTGCTCCGCTGGAGGAATCCCAAGGGCCGCATGGTAGCGCCTATGGAGTTCATCCCCATTCTGGAAGAAACCAAGCTGATTGTGCCTGTGGGCAAGTGGATTTTCCGGGAAGCCGTGCGAATCTGCAAGGAATGGCGCAAGGTGCGCCCAAATTTCCGCATCAGCGTGAACATGAGCTATGAGCAGGTGAAGGACCTTTCCTTCAAAAAATACGCTTTGGAGTGCCTGGAACGCTATGAACTGCCCACGGAGGCCATCGTACTGGAGCTGACGGAAAGCAAGATTGTGGCGGACTGGAGTTTTGTGAATCAGCAATTCGACGCCTTCCGCCAGGCAGGCATCAAGATTGCCATGGACGATTTCGGCACGGGATATTCTTCCCTGGCTTCCTTCAAGAATCTTTCCTGCGATATCGTGAAGATTGATAGGGAGTTCGTGAAGAAGATCCTGGAGAATGATTTTGACAAGAAGCTGGTGGAGTATGTGGTGGCCCTCTGCCACAGCATGGGTATAGAGGCTTATATTGAAGGCGTGGAGGATATTGAGGAATACAAGCTGCTGACGGAGAAGTGCAAGGCAGATGCCATTCAAGGGTATCTTTTTGGGCATCCGGAGAGCGAGGAGAATTTTGAGGAGAAGTTCCTCAAGGGGGATAAGTATCTGGAGCCTTGCTCGCCGCCGCAGTCACACTGATACTTTTGGGTATGGCTGATTTATAGAATTACCACGTATATTGTAGGCCTTACCTGCCCCGTGAAACGGGGAAGGGGGACCGGCGTAGCCGGTGGAAGGGGCGAGGAGGGTAAGAGACTTCGAAGGGTATAGACGACTGATCGTCTCCCCCTTCCACCACCTTCGGTGGTCCCCCTCCCCCGCAAGCGGTGGAGGTAAGGCTGGCTATAAACGTAGCTCTCCTAAATGGAAAATTTACTGCTTGCAAGTATAAGTTATGGAGTGGAGATAATGACAAAACGAGTATTTATTTTTAGTTTATTAGCAGCAGTATTATTAGTAATAGCACCATTACAATCAACCTCTGCTATGGAAGGTCCGGGGCTTTCGGTGCAGGGGGCTGGGCAGGCTAAATTGGCTCCTGATCAGGCGGGGCTTAGCCTCAGCGTGATTACTGATGGCAGGTTGGCCCAGGAGGTGCAGTCGGAGAATGCCCGGAAGATGCAGGCTGTCACTGAGGCGGTGAAGGCTCTGGGGGTGGAGGAGCGCTATATCAGGACCTCCAATATTTCCATGCAGCCCCAGTATGAATATAAGAACGGCGAGCGCAAGCTCAAGGGATATACGGCTGCCAACACCCTCAGGGTGGAGGTGAAGGACCTTTCCAAACTGGGCAGGATTATTGACCGGGCGTTGAATGCCGGAGCCAACAAGGTTGATTCCCTGGAGTTTGGCCTGCAGGCTCCCGAGCGTCTGGAGCAGATGGCTCTGAAGAATGCTGTGGCAGATGCCCGCAGCAAGGCTGAGGTCATTGCCGGCGCCCTGGGCAAGAGGATTGTGGGCCTCAGGCAGGTGTCAGAGGAGAACAGCGGCTATATGACCCGCAGCTACTCCATGTCCATGCTGGCAGCAGCCAAGGCAGATAATGAAATGGCAGTGGAGACGCCTGTCTCTCCGGGAGAACTGGAGCTTTCTGCCACGGTGCATATTGAGTTTATTCTGTCAGAGTAAATAAAAGCCTAATTTGCGGTATTTTCATGACACTATTAATAACAAGGGACTTTGTAAGCGGGCAGCAGTGTTTACATGGTACTGCTGTCCGTAATTTTTTGTAGAGGAGCTGCAGGCTGTGGATAATCAGAAGAAGATGCTGAAATTATTGGACTATTTGCGGCAGGTGGGCAATCTGCGCCAGAAGCTCGTGAAGAACTTGCAGGATGAGGACTGGTGTCTGGAATTTGGTTCCCTGCCCATGGACCCCAAGCGTATTCACCTTTATAGCCCGGAAGATGAACTGCCTACCGGAGCTCCCGAGGGGCTGATTTTTGAGGTGGAAAAGCCGGAGTTTACCCCCTGTCCGGAGCTGCCCTTTGACCTGATTGGCTGGGTGAGGACACCTGACTGGAAGAACTTCGAGGTGACAGAAATCGAGGTGCGGGATGAGCGCAGCAGGAACGACCCGCGGCTGGGGGAAATCATCGAGCGCTTTGTGGATTCCGGAGTGCGTTTGGCTGCCTTTGAGGATTGGAAGCGCCACAGGAGTCTCTGGCGGGCTGGGGAAATGGTAAAGAGCCGCACACAGAAGCTCTTTATGTCCCTTTACGGCCTCTATGACAGGCTTCGGCAGGACCCTGAGGGGCTGGAACTGGTGGTGGGCAATGCCTGCTTCCTGAACGGCCTGGATACAGAGATAGAGCACCCCATGCTGCTGAAAAAGGTGCGGCTGGTCTACGACAAGCGGGGCAAGATGCAGGTGGTGGACGGCGAGAGCGCCACGGAGCTTTACACGGAGCTCTTTCAGGACCTGCCGGGCATCAAGGGGGAAGGAGTCAGGGAGTTTGCTGCCTGGATGGACGAGAAGGGCATCCACCCCCTGTCCGGGAAGCTCAAGGAGTTCTTTGACAGCACGGCCCCCATCCTCACCCCCAACTGCCGCTGGGCGGCCCAGCGCTTTGAGCTGCTGCCCACGGACTGGTATCTGATTTATCCCCGTCCCTGCCTCTACTTGCGACGTCATAATGCAGGGCTGTCCAAGGCTATAGCAGCCATTGCGGAACAAATCGAAGGGGGCGGCGAGATTCCCCAGGCCATGCTGGAAATCGTGGACCCAGAGTTCAAACCCACCAAGGTCATCCTGCCGGAGCCTGAAGGGGAACAGCTGCTCTCTGATGCCAGGGGCGAGGCGGCAGACATCCTGCTTACCAAGCCTGCCAACGCAGAGCAGCTCTCCATCGCCAGGGAGATAGAGCAGGCGCCTGCCGTGGTGGTGCAGGGGCCGCCCGGCACGGGCAAGACCCATACCATCGCCAACCTGCTGGGGCATTTTCTGGCTCAGGGCCAGCATGTACTGGTGACCTCTGCCACCAGCAAGGCCCTGTCAGTGCTCAAGGACAAGCTGCCGGAAGGTCTGCAGAACCTCTGTGTTTCCCTGCTGGAGGGAGCCCGGGCGGATATGGAAAAGTCCGTGGCGGGCATCTGCGAGATGATGTCACGGGAAACGCCCGGGGAAATGCGCCAGAAAGCAGATGACCTCTCCAAGCGCCGTGATACAGTGCTGAAGAAACTGAATGGCAAGCGCCGCACTTTGGAAGAGGTGCGTCAGCTGGAAGCCAAGCGTGACTACTTCAACCTGGGGGGCAAGGCCTGGTCTCTTTCCCGCATGGCAGATTATCTGCATATACATGAGGAGCTGGCCGGGCGTCTGCCGCTGCCTTTGGTGCGGGGGCGGGATTTCCCTTTGGAGAGGAATGAACTGGAGGAACTCTACCTGCTGAACAGCGAGTTTGACGCAGAAAGCCTCTGCGAGCTCAGGGAGGAACTGCCGGATGTGTTCTCCCTGCTGCCCCCTGCCAGGGCCGGCGAGCTGTTGGAGCGGGAGCAGCGGATCATCAGGAATGAGAAAGAGCTTTTGGCAGCCCTGCCCCAGGCAGTCATCGACCACAAGGAGGAGCTCCTCTGCGAAGGCCGCCGGGTGGTGGGAGAGGATTTGGTGCCGGATTTCCTGAAGCAGGCTCAGATCTATCTGGATTCTTTGGACCTGGGACGATTATCTGTGCCCTGGGCCAGGGCCGCCGTGCTGGCAGGCAGCCAGGGTGGTGCCCGCCGGGAAGTCTGGGAGATGCTGGGCCGTGATATCGAGCGGGTGCAGCAGCTGAAATCCCAGTACATCAAGATGTTCTTTGGCCATGACTTCAAGTACAACTTGAACCTGCCTTTGGATAAGGCTCTGATTCAATCTTTGGCAGAGCTGGCGGAAATATTTGACGTCAGCGGCAAGCTGCCTTGGTGGACGAAGATGCGCCGTTCAGACCTCACCAAGGTACAGCAGGGCTTTCTCATAGATGGCAAGCCCCTGGGAAGCCGTCTGGACTGCCAGATGGCTATGCAGTACGTGTCCCTCCATGAGGCGAGAACTCAGCTCTCCCGGGAGTGGGAGCAGCTGCTGGTGCCTTTGGGCATGGATTCCTATGACGATATGGCGGCAGGTGAGGAGGATCTGGACGACCTCTGCCAGGCCCGCTGGCAGGAGTTCAAGTCCCTGCTGGACTGGCGGGATGATACTATGCTGGAAATTCGCCGCCAGTGCGAGCAGGCGGGCATCATCTGGGACAATATCTGCATCAAGGGGGAGTTCCTGACCCCTGCCACTGCCCTGGACAAGGAGCTGGACTGGCTGCAGGAAGACCTGCCCCGCTGGTTGAAGCTGGTGCACCTTTCCTACGTGGAGCGCCGCTCAGACAGAGCACTGGACAAGCTTTGGGACATCCTGAAGGATGCCACGGGCAAGGTATCAGAGGAACTCAGGAAAGCTGTGTCCAAAGGGGACAGCGCCCTCTACGAGGAAGCCTATAACCGCCTCAGGCACTATCAGGAAGTCAAGCCGCGCTGCCGCAGGCGGCAGGAACTGCTGGGCCGTTTGGCAGAGAGCGCTCCACACTGGGCAGAGCAGCTGGAAAATCAGGTGGGGTTGAAACTGGAGGCGCCGCAGGAGGCAGTGGCGGCCTGGACTTATGAGCAGCTGAAAATGGAAATGGATGCAGCCCCCAGGGTGAATGTGGCGAGGGTGGCTGCCGAGGTCAGGGACCTGACGGCAGAGCTGCAGGAAGTCACCACCCAGCTGGCCGAGGCCCTGGCCTGGTATCAGCTGCTGGAGAAAGTCGAGGGCACGGGACTGCAGGCCAGCCTTATGGGCTGGAGCAAGGCCGTGAAGAAGCTGGGCAAGGGCACGGGCAAGTATGCCGCCCGCCATCTGCGGGAGGCGAGGGCCTGCATGCTGGAGGCTCAGAGGGCGGTGCCTGCCTGGATCATGCCCCTTTCCCGGGTGTGGCAGAACCTGCCTGCCGATGCGCCTAAATTTGACCTGATCATCATTGATGAGGCCAGTCAGGCAGATATCCTGTCCCTGCCCCTCCTGTATTTCGGCAAGCGGGTGATCATCGTGGGTGATGACCAGCAGGTGAGTCCGGCTGATATCGGCGTGCAGGCAGAGGATATTCTCTCCCTGCAGTCTGCCACCATAGAGGGAGTCATTGACCATGCTTCCCTCTATACGCTTGATACTTCTATTTATGACCTGGCCCAGATGCACTTCCAGGCCCGGCTGCTTTCCGAGCACTTCCGTTCTGTGCCGGAAATCGTCGGCTACAGCAACAAGCTCTGCTATGATGGCCGCATACGTCCCCTCAGAGAAGGTGTTTCTTCTCCGTTCATGCCTCTGATTGACTGGCAGGTGCCAGGGGAAAGGGAAGAGGGCACCAAGAAGAATCCCTGCGAAGCAGAGGAAATCGTGTCCTTGCTGGCGGCCTGCCTGGAGCAGCCTGAGTACGAGGGCAAGACCTTCGGCGCCATCTCCCTGTTGGGTGAGGAGCAGTCACGTCTTATCCGGGAACTGGCGGCGGAGAAAATCGGCATTACCGCGCTGGAGGACTGCGGCTTTATCGCAGGCAGTCCTGCCCAGTTCCAGGGGGATGAAAGGGATGTCATCTTCCTTTCGCTGGTGGACAGCGCTTCCGGGGAGGAACAGCTGCGGCTCCTGGGTGAAGGCCGGGGGGCGGACAATGTGAAGCGCTATAATGTTGCCGTCAGCCGCAGCCGTGACCAGCTCTGGGCAGTGCACTCCATGTCGCTGGAATCCCTCAAGTCAAATGACCTGCGCCGGGGGCTCCTGGAATACATCAGGGAAAATGCTGTTGCCAAGCCTCAGGAAAGCGCCCGGGAACTCAGCTCCTTGGAAGTTGCTGTGGGCAGGGCGCTGGAATTGGCCGGCTTTGAAGTTTACAACAACTGGCAGACCGGTAGCGGTCAGCTGGGGCTGGTGGTGGCCGGTAAGGGCAGGCTGGTGGCTATCGACTGCCAGGGCGAGCACTGGTATGCAGGAAATGAAGAGATTGTGGAAGAACAGCGCCAGCAGGCTGTGCTCATGCGCCTGGGCTGGACCTTCCTGCGAGTCCGGGGCAGCGAATGGTACGCGGCCCCGGACAAGGTACTGGCAAGGCTGCAAGGTTATCTCCAGGCCATGGGCATAGAGCCAATGTCTGGAGAGAAAGAACCCGCCAGCGCTTTGCGGCTGGGCCTGATGCAGCGGGTCACGGAACGTGCCGAGGCTATCAGGGCTTCCTGGCAGCAGACGGAAGAAGCATAACTATAAGCCTTCCCCTCAAGGGGAAGGTTTTTTTATAACGAGTACAAGATGTCCCCCACTTCTATAAGTGGGGGCGGTAACTTACTAACAGGCGGCGAGTTAATATCTCCCGCCTCGTTGAAAGGCCAAGAGGAAG
>NZ_FNWN01000010.1:0-105468 GCF_900108415.1 Selenomonas sp. KH1T6 | reverse complement strand
AAGGTTCAAGGAATGCAGCCCGCAAGAGGTACGAATGGCCATCAGCAAACAAATTCAGGATGAGCTATTTTTGAGCAGGTTAGCTGATGAGGCATCAAATACCATAAATTCAGCCGATGTTCTTAGCGTATTGCGTGATGTGGTCAAGCATTGGAATAATGCGGCTTAAAGTTGTAAACTGGTGTAAATCATTTCAGCTATGTTTTATAAGGCCATTGTTCCAGCTTTGTCGATAGACAAAGCTTCCTCTTGGCCTTTCAACGAGGCGGGAGATATGTGCTCACCGCCTGTTATGATATTCGCCACCCCCACCTGTAGAGGTGGGGGACATCTTCTTTCTCGTTATAGTTTACAGAATTTCGCTGAAAAGGGCATAACTCCTGCTTCTGCACCAAAAAGGATTTTAAGTTTTCCTCAAACTCTGAGAAAGATATGCTTCCTGGCAAGATATCCTGCCGCCAGCAGCCATAAGGCCAGCCAGAGGAAAGCAAACAAAAAAATGCTGAAGGGCACGCTCACTACCCCCTTCAGGGAGTTCTCCCAGAGCCAGGCATATAAGAGCTGCCCGGAAGAAGTCATTATGGTCCAAAGCAGCATGAGTGATATTTCCGTGAAAATATACAGCAGCAGGGGATTGCTCCCCATGATGCGGCAGGGAGCAAATAAGACAGCCAGGTCGGGCCCCCAGCCCAGCAGCTGTTGCAGCAAGAACAAGAGCAGCATGAACCCGCCGCTGGTCAGAAGCACATAGGGTGCTGTCCACAGAGCTTTGCAGACAATATCCTGGCAGCTCCACAGGCCCCCTGCCAGCAAAAGTGCCACCCCCGCCAAGGCAAGAACGCCAGCCCCGCCCCTGGTCAGCCACCGGCCGGCCAGCATCCCCCACAGGAAAGAAGCGGTGGCTGCCAGAGTGCCATACAGCCCTTCCGGGTCAGAATCTCCCTGCATATAGCAGTGCTCCTTGCCGGGAAAGACAGCGTCCACGGCCATGCTGATATTGCCTTCCTGGCTGAAGGGAGCAGCAGGGGAGTAGAGATGGAAGCCCAGGGAGGACACCGCCAGAAGCAGCAGGGCAAAGGACCCCAGAGAGACGTCTCCTTTCAGCCGCCAGGCGGCAAACATGCCGCAGGCATATACCAGTCCCAGCCTCTGCAGGACTCCCAATATGCGCCCGTGACTTGCCATCTCCTCCCAAAGGGAAGCACCTGCTTCCGGATAGAATACATGCTGCAAAAGCAAAGGAACCTGATTCAGGACATAGCCAAGCAAAAACAAGATCATGCCCCGCCGCAAGATGACAGCAGCCTTCTTCAGGGCAGATTCCCTGCCATGTTTCGGGAACCACAGGGAAGCGGACAGGCCCATGGCAAAGACAAAGCCCGGGAACGCCAGGTCAGCCAGAGTGATTCCTTCCCAGCTGGAATGCAGCAGCAGGGGATAGGCCTCCGAAAAATCAGGCAGGGCATTGACTATCAGCATGCAGGATATAGCAAGCCCGCGGAAGATATCGATTTCCGCCCAGCGGCGTTTTTTGCTGAAAACTGCAACATTTCCTTTGCCTGCCATGCTCCTGCCTCCTGAAATTTGCTGCAGCCAGTGCTAACTGGCTGCAGCAGTCTGTTTTTTCTGCACCACGATGCGGATTTTGACGCCCTCGCCCAGCTTGGGGGTGATCTGTATCTGGGCACCTATATGCCTGGCCCGCTCGATGATCCCCACCAGGCCATAGTGCTTCATCTCACCTGTGGCCTCTGCATTGACGTCTATATCCTGGTTGAATCCCTTGCCCTTATCCTTGACCAGGATATTCAGCGCAGAGGGAGTATAGTGGATTCTGACAGAAGCCCTGTTCTGCCCTGAATGCTTGACAATATTATTGAAGCACTCCTGAATGATGCGGTAAAGGCCTGCTTCAATGTGCTTGGCAAAAGCATAAGCTTCCCCCATGACCTCGTAATTGGCATAGAGAAAGCCCCTCCTTTCCATGCTCTGGCAGAGTTGATGCACCGCAGGCGCAAAGCCCTGATCATCCAGAGCCATGGGGTGCATGTCAAAGATGACCTGCCTGACATTGGTGATGCAGTCCCCAATGAACTCCTTGGACCTTGACACAATCTTCCTGCCTTCATCAATCCTGCCTTTTTCGAACATCAGCTCTCCAAAGCCCAGGTCCATCTTGATGGTGGCCAGGTCCTGGGCCACACTATCGTGCAGGTCCCGGGAAATGCGCTTGCGTTCTTCCTCCTGGGCCTGAATAATCTGCATGCCTATCTCGACTCCGTGCTGGGCAGATTCCAGTTCCTCTGCCACCCCGCTCAGCTTGGCATTCAGGAAGCCCGCCACAGAGCCTATGGTTACGACCAGGTTCTCGCTTTCCTTCCTCATGTCCACCAGGCGATGCAGCCGTATTTCCATTTCATCACGTTCCTTGCGCAGGGCATCTTCCCGGTCTTTCAGCTCCTGCCATTCCTCCTGAAGATGTGCCACATCTGCCACCAGGTCCTGCATATCCCGTTCGGAAAAATTCTTGCTTGCGCCCACCAAGCCCTGGCGCCCTCGCTGCAATTCTTTTTCGGCCCTGTCTACTTTCTGGATCAGCACAGACAGTTCCTGCCTGATGGCTTTGATGCGCTCCTTCTGTTCATCTACTTCCTTGCAGCTGGCCTCATAGAGATTGTACGCCTGGGCCTTGTTGGCTTCTACCGTTTCCAGCGTCTGGTCGAGAAGTGCTTTTATTTGATTATGCTTAGTAAGCTTCCTGCATGCCATGAAATCACCCCGCTTCTTCATTGTGAAATTTCGCTGTGAGGGGCATAATTCCTGCCGTTTCCCGGACCAGCCGGCAAATATTCTTGCATGGAAACGGCCTCTTTGCGCCCTCCTAAAAAAATTCGGTGACCGAATACTTTCATCAACTAAAGTATTCGGTCACCGAATATATTATATTTCTTAACCTTTTAGGGTATCTTTACCATATATCCAAGACATATACTATTATATGGCAATCAGACGAAATCTCCGGAAATCCTTATTCTTCCACCCGTTCCCTGATAACCACCTTTTCCGCACCATCGGTGGCATCAAGCTGTACGCTGACCACCTCATGAGAGGAGGTGGGCACGTTCTTGCCCACGAAATCAGCACGAATAGGCAGTTCCCGATGGCCCCGGTCTATGAGCACCGCCAGCTGGATGGTGGTGGGACGGCCCATATCTATCACCGCATCAAGGGCTGCCCTGATGGTTCGGCCCGTGTAGAGCACATCATCCACCAAAACCACGATTTTGCCGGAGATATCCACTGGCAGTTCTGTGGTGCGCACCACGGGCTGATAAGCCAGGGTAGACAGATCATCGCGGTAGAGGGTAATGTCCAGTACGCCCACGGGAGGACGGGTGCCCTCAATCTTTTCGATGGCATCTGCCAGCCGCTCGGCGATGGGCACGCCTCTGGTGCGAATGCCTACCAGGACAATATTCTCCACGCCCTTGTTTTTCTCCACGATTTCATGGGAAATCCTCACCAGTGAACGCCTGATAGCTTCCTCGTCCATAAGCACTGCCTTTTCAGTAAACTGTGGCATATTATCCCTCCTGCTCCATTTCCCTGCAAAATATGTTATTTTCTGCGGTTTCTCAAAGCCGCAAGGATTTTTTCCATATCCTCCGGCAGCGGCGCCTCAAAGGTCATTTCCTCCCCTGTGGCTGGATGCTTCAAGACCAGCTGCCTTGAATGCAGCGCCTGCCCCTTGATGCCAAAGGGAGTCTTGCGGCTGCCGTACTTGGGATCATTGACCAAAGGATGGCCGATGCTGGTCATGTGCACCCTGATCTGATGGGTGCGGCCAGTTTCCAGCCTGCATTCCACCAAAGTGTAGTCCCCGAAGCGCTCAAGCACCTTGAAGTGCGTCACCGCAGGCTTGCCGTTGTCCTGCACGATGGCCATGCGCTTCCTGTCCGTGGGATGACGGCCAATATCGCCTTTGATGATGCCAGCTTCTTCTTTGATATTGCCATGCACCACCGCCAGATAGCTGCGATGGGCGGATTTCGTGCTGATCTGCTCTGCCAGGTCAAGGTGAGCCCTGTCGTTCTTGGCTGCCACCATGACACCAGAGGTATCCTTGTCCAAGCGATGGACTATGCCCGGGCGGATTTCCCCGTTGATGCCGGAAAGGTCATGGCAGTGATAGAGCAAGGCATTCACCAAAGTGCCACTGCTCACTCCTGCTGCCGGATGCACCACCATGCCCCGGGCCTTGTTCACCACGATGATATCCCCATCCTCATAGAGGATATCCAGGGGAATATCCTCTGGCTTTACCTCGATGGGCGCCGCTTCGGGCATGGTAAAGCTGACGGAAGCGCCTGCCCTGAGCTTGAAGTTGGCCTTGCGCACCTTGCCATCCACCAGCACATCCCCGGCAGCTATGATTTTCTGGATATGGGCCCGGGAAAGCTCCGGCTCCTGCCTTACCAGGAAGACATCCAGCCTTTCCCCGTCCTTATCCGCCTCAAAAAGATTGTTCATCAGCTCTCATCCTCATCCCGCATCTTGAAAAGTATGGCATAAACCATGCTGATTACCCCCAGCACAATGGCAATATCTGCCAGATTGAACACCGGCCAGATGCGGAAATCAAGGAAATCCACCACCAGCCCTGTCTTCATGCGGTCAATGAGATTGCCCATGGCTCCCGCCACCAAAGCCACACAGCCATAATGCAGGAAGCCGCATTCTTTCTTCAGGCGGGGATAATACCAGATAAAGCCCAGACTGATGGCAGCCGCAGCCAGGATGAAAAACCAGGTCTGGTTCTCCAGCAGGCCAAAGGCCGCCCCGGGATTAAGCACATAAGTGATGTGAAAGATGCCCTTTATTATCGGCGTGGATTCTCCCGGCAGATAGCTTACCTGGATAAGTCCCTTCACCAGCTGATCCAGCGCCAATACCCCGAAAAACAGAAATGCCGCTGCCAACTAAGCTCAGGCCTCCTGGGGCTGTGCCTGCTCATCAGGCACTTCTTCCTGAGCGGCGGCCTGTCCCAGGGACTCCCTCTCCTGGGGAGTGACTTCCACAGAAACCTCAGCCCGTGCCTTTTCTTCTGCCTCGGGGTTGGGCAGTTCATTGATGGTCTGGTTCAGCACAGCCAGCTCAGATTCCATGGTAAGTTTCACCTTGCGCAGGAACTGGTTCTTTTCCCGCACCAGACGGTCATACTCGGAAACGATGGCACGGACTCTGTTGGTAGCCTCGTCCAGTTTCTTCTGAGCCTCCATCTCCGCTTCCTGGCGCATATTCTCACATTCTTTGGCAGCATTTTCCTTCATATCCGCAGCGGACTGGCGGGCATTGTCCGTCACTTCCTGGGCAGTCTTCTGGGCCAGCAGCAGGGTGTCATTTATGCTCTTTTCCCTTTCCTGATAGCTTTCTGACTCCTTCCGCAGACGGGCTACCTCTTCCTTCAGTTTGTCATTTTCCCGGAAAAGCTTTTCGTAGTCATTGACCACCTGGTCCAGGAACTCGTCAATCTCGTCTTCGTTATAGCCACGGAAGCTATGCTTGAATTCCTTGTTGTGTATGTCCATTGGTGTAAGCAAGATCATATCCCCTATCGTAATTAGATTCAGAATCAAAAATAACGTCTTAAAGTCAGCGCCGTGCGTCCTTTCTTGGTAGTGCCGCGGATCTCTGCCACTTCCAGCCGGCCCCGGCCGCGCATGGAGAGCATATCCCCTTCCTTCACAGTCTGGGAAGCATTCTTCACCGGCTGCCAGTTGAGCTTCAGCTTGTCAGCGGCAATGTCAGAAGCTGCCCGGCTGCGGGAGAAGCCAAAGCCTGCGGCGGCAATGGCGTCAACCCGCAGGGAAGCCACGGTAGCACTTATCTCCTTGCACCGTTCCTCCCTGGGAGCAATGGTGTCAAGGGCAGCGCGCTGGCACTCCACCCCCACGGGGCCAATCTGCTTCAGTTCCTGCAACAGATACTCTGCCATCTTGCTGTCGCAGATGATCTTTACAGAGTCGCTGGCCACCAGCAAATCACCGAACCTGTCCCGTTCAAGGCCCAGGCTCATGAGGGCCCCCAGCACATCCCGGTGGGAAAGGCGGGCAAACTGCCCGTTCCACCTGGCTTCCACACAGTCAAGGTCAAAGCCCCCAGGAGTCCCTGGGAAGTCCCCATGGACAAAGATTGCGCGGCAGCGCTCTGCCCCCTGGTAACCTCCCTCAAAGTCCACTCTGAGCTCAGGATAGTTGGCCGCCACCGTCTCAGCAATTTCCTGGCCAAAGGGGTCAAGGAAACCGCTGAGGCGGAATTTCTGGCTGCGCAGCACTTGCTCGGCCATATCAACCAGCTTGACAGCTGTTTCCTCTCCCTCTGTGCCCCTGTAAAAGCGTATGAGTTTTTCTTTCTGTTCCGTATTCTTTGCCATATCTGTAACCTGTTCTTCTTACTTCCTGCCCAGGGCTCTTGATTTTTCCGTGGCGGCAATGACCGCTTCAATCAGGGCGCTCCTGAGGCCTGCCCGCTCCAGGGTGCGCACGCCTTCAATGGTGGTGCCGGCAGGGCTGGTGACCTGATCCCGCAGTACATCCGGATGACTGCCGGTCTTGAGCACCATCTGGGCAGCCCCAAGCATGGTCTGGGCCGCCAGCTTGATGGCATCAGCCCTTTTGAGGCCAGCGGCTACGCCGCCGTCTGCCAGGGCATCAATCACCAGGAAACCATAGGCAGGACCGCTGCCTGAAAGGCCCGTCACGGCATCAAGCTGTTCTTCCTTCACCTGGATGGCCTCGCCGCTGGAGGCAAAAATCTCCCGCACCACAGCGCAGGGCTCCTCCTCCACCAGCGGATTGACGGCAAAGGCAGTCATGCCTGCCCCCACAGCCAGGGGGGTATTGGGCATCACCCGCACCAGTGGACGCTGTCCCAGTGCTTCTTCCATGGAAGCCAGCGTCAGGCCGGCTACGATGGAAACCAGCACCGTTTCATTGGCCAGCCCTGTCTTGATTTCCTCAAGAGCCTTGGCCGCAACCTGGGGCTTCACTGCCAGGATCAGGAAATCCATCTTGGGCAGGAAATCTGCCCCTACGCTGGCGTGGACGCCGTAGCGGTCTGCCAGCTCCTCACAGCGGGCAGCCTTGTGGTCGGAAATGAAAATATTACCGGCAGGAACCACCTTGTTCCCCACCATGCCTGCGGTGATGGCCTCAGCCATGGCACCGCCGCCGATAAAGCCAATCTTCACATCAGCCAGCATCGCCATCTCCCCTTACTTCTGCAGCCAGGGCATCTCTGCAGATACCTTCTTCTCTTCTTCCGTATAGCTCACGTTCACATTGCTGGGAGCACAGAGGAACACATTGTGCCCCACCTTCTTGATTTCCCCGTTCAGGGCGTAGGTAGTGCCGCTGATGAAGTCGATGATGCGCTTGGCAGCCTCGCCTTCGGTGTGCTCGAAGTTGATGACCACGGGCTTTTTCTCCCGGAGGTTGTTGGCCACCTGCTGGGCATCGTCAAAGGACTTGGGCTCAATGACTACCACCTTTACCTTGACAGCGGCCGCTGCACTCTCTCTGGCAGAAGCGGCGCTGTGGAAATCCACTACGTTGCTGCTGCTTCCTTCATTATGCTGATCCATCCTGCTTCCCTCGTCCTGCTTCATGAAACTGGGCTTCTTCTCGTCTTCGTCGAAGTATTCCTCCAGCTCTTCCTTTTCGTCCTCCGGGTCCATCAGGCCCATTTTCCCGCAAACTTTATCGAAGATATTCATATCCTTCACTCCCCTAGTACTGGCGCGGCCCGAAGATGGCTGTGCCGACCCGCACGATATTGGCCCCTTCTTCCACGGCTATTTCATAATCATGGGACATACCCATGGACAGGCAGTCCACCTTTGCTCTCTGCCAGTCCATTCCCTTTACCTTTTGGTAAATGCCGTACATCTCCCTGAAAAGAGGACGGCACATTTCCACATCCTCATAGTTGGGAGCCATGCACATGAGCCCCCTTATGCGCAGGTGTTCAAAGCCGTCTGCCTGCCGGAAGACCTCCAGGAGCTCTTCCTTTTCCAGGCCGGACTTGCTTTCCTCCCGGGCAAGATTCACCTGCAGGAGCACGTCCTGCACCTTGTCCTGCTTTTCAGCTTCCTTTTCCAGCGCCTCAGCCAGATGGAGGCTGTCCACGGAATGGATCAGGTCAAAGTACCTGACCGCCTGTCTGGCCTTATTGGTCTGAAGATGGCCGATAAGATGCCAGGTGACCTGCCGGTCAAGCTCCTCGATCTTGCCCCTGGCTTCCTGGATGCGGTTTTCCCCCACCTCTGACGCCCCTGCGTCAATGGCTTCACGCATGGCGGCTGCATCATGGTTCTTGGTGACAGCTATCAGGCGCACAGGTTCTTCCTGGGGCACCGATGTCCTTCTGGCCCTGGCAGCCTCAATGGAGTCCAGGACTTTTTGATAGTTCTCCCTTATCATCAAAGCCCCCCTCTCAGTATTTCTTCAAAGCCATGACCGCTGCCAGCCGCCCGGTGTCTCCCCCATCAGCCCGATAGGAGAAATACCACTTGTGCTCACAGCTGGTGCAGACCTCAGCACACTCGATGTTTTCTGCAGCTACCCCTGCCTCTTCCAGCTGCAGGCGGTTGGCGGCCCAGAGGTCGGCGTGAAGGCCGTCCTCCCGCTGGGAAAGGAGCTTTTCATGATAGTCCGGGAAGGCCTCCCGGAACTTCTCTGCCACTTCCTCCCCCACAGTGAAGCATTCGGGACCAATGGAGGGACCAATGCCCACCAGGAGCTTGGCTGGCTCCGTGCCGAACTCTGCGGCCATGGCCTGCACGGTCTTTTCCCCGATGCGGCCGACCGTGCCCTTCCAGCCTGCATGAGCCACGCCGATGGCACCGTTTTCCGGATCAAAGAACAGCAGGGGCACGCAGTCAGCAAAGCAGAGCATTAGGGGCACCCCCAATGCGTTGGTAATCAGGGCATCAGTATCTTCTATGGCCGCAGCATAATCCAGGGCGCCTCTGCCCCTGTCTTCCCAGTTCACCCGCAGGACCTTCGTGCCATGCACCTGCTGGGGGCTGCAGACCTCCTCAGCCTTGAGCTCCAGGGCGTGGAGAAAGCGCTTGCGGTTCTCTATGACCTTGGCCGGGTCGTCTCCCACATGCAGCCCCATGTTGAGGGCGCTGTAAGGAGCTGCACTCACGCCACCCAGGCGGGCAGAGATTCCATGCTCCAGAACGCCCCCGGGAAAGTGAGTGAACTTTCCCCGCCAAAGATTGCTATGCAAATGTTCCAGGACAAAGCTCATAACAGCACATCCTTTATTCACTAAGATATATTCAAGCTATATTCAGCATACACCGCAACGGTGGCAGTTGTCAAAGCAGGGCAGGGTCGGTTTCAGCTCCTCTGCCCGCTTCAGCTCCTGATAGAGGTAATTTCTGGTAAAACCCATGTCAAGTCTGTCCCATGGGAAGCACTCATCTTCTCCGCGCTGGCGGTAAAGTTCGTCTTCTGCCCTGAGGCCGCTTTCCTTCAAGGCTTTTTTGAAAGCCTTGCTGCCGCCTGCAGCGCAGGCCTTCAGGAGCACCTCTCCCACGGGCCTGCCGCCCCGGGCCAGCACCCCCTGCACATAGGCTTCCTTGGGTGATTCCACGTTGACCACGATGTGCCTGCGCCCCCGCAGGGATTTTTCCAGATGTTTCAGCTTCTGCTCCACAGCCTTCCTGTCTGCCATGGGCGTCCACTGGAAAGGGGTGAAAGGCTTGGGGATAAAGGGATTGACGCTCAGAGTGAGCGTGCCCTTGCTGCCCTGCTCCTCCATGTAGTCCTTGACCCGGTTCGCCAGATCAATGATGGCCTCAATATCTGCTTCTTCCTCAAAGGGCAGCCCAACCATGATATAGAGCTTGAAATTCCTTATGCCGGCTTTCAGCCCCAGCTTCACAGTGTTGAAGACGTGCTTTTCCTCAATGCCCTTGTTGATGACAGCCCTCATGCGGACGCTGCCAGCCTCCGGGGCAATGGTCAGGGTCTTGAGTCCGCTGCTGGCCAGGGATTCCACCAGTTCCTCCGTGACAGAATCCGCCCGGAAGGAAGCCACGGACATGGACAGCCCCTCCCCCAGAATATCCCGGCAAAGCTCGTCTATCTCCGGGTAATCGGAGATGGCCGCTCCCATGAGGCCAATGCGCTTCCTGTACTTCAGCGCCTCCTGCACTTCCCTGTTGATGACTTCCAGAGAGCGGTTGCGGGGCCTTCTGAAGCAGTAGCCAGCCATGCAGAAGCGGCAGTGGCGCCCGCAGCCCCGGGCTGTCTCGATGAGGTAGAAGTTGAATTCCGTATTGTCCGTCACCACCACTGTATGAGCAGGATATGCATCAAGCTCCTTCACCCACTGGCGGGAGACTTTTTCCGGGGCACTGGGCAGAACCTTGATAGAAATCAGCCTGCCCTCGCTGTCGTATTCATGCTCATAAAGGGAGGGCACATATACTCCGGGCACCTTTGAAAGCTTGAGCAGAGTTTCCCTGCGGCTGAGGCCCTCAGCCTTTGCCCCATGATAAGCGTCCATAAGCCCTGGCATGACGGCCTCTCCTTCGCCAATGACAAAGGCATCCACCACCTGGGAAAGGGGCTCCGGGTTAAAGGTGGCACAGGGCCCTCCCGCAATCACCAGCGGGTCCTTCTCTCCCCGTTCCTCCGCGCGCAGCCTGACCTTGCCCAGCTCCAGGATCTTCACCAGATTGAAATAGTCCATCTCAAAGGAGAGCACAAAGCCTATGATCTCAAAGTCAAGCAGAGGCAGCTGAGACTCCACGCTCATGAGAGGCGTGCGGGTATTCTCATACTGCTGGATTTTCTTGCGCTCCGGCAGGAAGACACGCTCGCAGGCAGTATCTCCCCTTTTATTCAGCAGCTCATAAATGATGTGCAGCCCCAGATTGGACATGCCCACAAAATAGGAATTGGGATAGACCAGGGCAAACTTCGTCCTGGTGCCGGGGGGATAGCGGTAGTATCCCTGTTCCTCTGCCAGCAGCTGCTGCAATTCCTTCTTTAATGCCCAATCCAAACTTTCTACCTCACTTGCTCTTTAGTCCTGCTTGTTGTACCTGATGTCCAGGGGGCGGTTCCTGCGCTCCTGGAGTTCTTTGAGTTCCTCAAGGAAGTTGGTGATGTCCGCAAAGCGGCGATAGACAGAGGCAAAGCGGATATAGGCCACCTCGTCAAAATCTTTCAGCCGCTCCATGATCATCTCACCGATTTTCTTGGAAGGAACTTCCTGCACCATGGTATTGCGGATATCCCGCTCCACATCGCTTACGAAATTGAGGATGCGCTCCATGGAGATATCCCGCTTGTCGCAGGAACGGATAATGCCGTTCAGTATCTTGTCCCTGTCAAAGGGCTCGCGACGCCCGTCATGCTTGACTACCATCAAGGGCACCTTCTCCACCACCTCATAAGTGGTGAAGCGCTTGTGGCAGCCGTTGCATTCACGGCGGCGGCGGATAGTGGCTCCGTCATCGGCAGCCCGGCTGTCTATGACCCGGCTGTCTGCCTGCTTGCAATATGGACATTTCATCTATGCACCTTCTTTTTCCTTGTATGCTTGTTGTGGTTGTTATGTCTTTCAGGCCTTGCCTGCCCGTTTGCCTTTCCCTCTGCCTTGCTCCCCTGGCCCTTCCTGGGACGCACCAGGCAATGCCTGTCATAGCCTATCAGATCTTCCCGGTGAGCGGCCTTCAGGGCCTTGCAGACAATCTCATAGTTTCCTGGCAGCCAGTACTGCATGAGGGCCCGCTGCATCTGCTTTTCCTCATAGCTCTTGGCCGTGTAGATCTTCTCCCCGGTAAGAGGGTGAAGCCCCGTGTAGTACATGCAGGTGGAAAGCGTCCCCGGCGTGGGGATGAAGTCTTGCACCTGCTGGGGATGATAGCCCATTTCGTGCAGGAACTCCGCCAGCTCCACTGCATCTTTGAGGGTGGCTCCCGGATGGCTGGACATGAAGTAGGGCACCAGATATTGCTTCTTGCCCAGCTTCTTGTTGACAGCCTCGAATTTTCTCACAAAGTCCACATAGACCTGCTTATTGGACTTGCCCATGACCCAGGTGACCCGGTCCGTAATATGCTCCGGCGCAATCTTCAGCTGGCCGCTGACATGGTACTGGCAAAGCTCTTCCAGGAACTTCATGCCATCCTTGGCCCGCATGATGTAGTCAAATCGCAGGCCGGAACGCACAAAGACCTTCTTGACACCCGGCAGGGCCCGCAGCTTCCTCAGAAGCTCCAGATAGTCACCATGGTCCGCTTCAAGATTCTTGCAAGGCACGGGAGAAAGGCAGTCCTTGCCCCGGCAGGTGCCAAGCTCCAGCTGCTTCTGGCAGGAGGGCTGGCGGAAATTGGCCGTAGGCCCCCCTACATCGTGAATATAGCCCTTGAAGCCCGGCAGCTGCGTGAGGATTTCCGCTTCCCGCAGGATAGATGCCTGGCTGCGCCGCTGGATCACTCTGCCCTCATGGGAAATGATGGCGCAGAAGTTGCAGCCGCCAAAGCAGCCACGCTGGCTCACCAGGCTGAACTGCACTTCCTTGATGGCAGGCACCCCTCCTGCCTTGTCGTAACGGGGGTGCCAGGTGCGGCAGTAAGGCAGGTCGTAGATTTCATCCATCTCCGCTTCAGTCAGCGGCGGAGAAGGCGGGTTCTGCACCACGCAGATTTCCCCGTTCTGCTGGGCCAGCTTCCGGCCCCGCAGGGCATCCTGCTCCAGGTACTCCAGCTTGTAAGCTTCGGCAAACTTCTTCTTGTCCTCCGCCACTTCCTCGAAAGAGGCCAGGGGCAGGTAGTCCCAGATATAGTCAAAGCCCGGCACCTTGTAGCAGGTTCCCGGCACATCCTGGATATTGCCTATCTCCACTCCCTGCTGGAGATCTGCCGCGATGGCCAGCAGGGCCTTTTCCCCCATGCCGTAAACCAGGAGGTCTGCCCCGGACTCTGCCAGCAGGGAAGGCCGCACCTCGTCCGACCAGTAGTCATAGTGGGCAAACCGGCGCAGGCTGGCCTCGATGCCCCCGATGACAAGGGGCACATCGGGATAAATTTCCCGCAGCTTGCGGCAGTACACCGCCGTGGCCCTGAGAGGCCTGTGTCCAGCTTCACCCCCGGGAGAGTAGGCATCCTGACGGCGCTTTTTCTTGGCGGCGGTGAACTGGTTCAGCAGGGAATCCATGTTACCTGCAGAAACAAGAAAAGCCAGCCGTGGTTTTCCCAGGGACATGAAGTCTCTGGAAGAATGCCAGTCCGGCTGGGGAATGATACCGACCTTATAGCCGTGCTTTTCCAGCAGGCGGCAGAGTATGGCAGGGCCAAAGCTGGGATGATCAACATAAGCATCCCCGGACACAAACACGAAGTCCAGCTGCTCCCAGCCCCGTCTTTCCATATCCTCTTTACTGATCGGCAAAAAATCCTGCATTATTTATCCTTGTCCTTACTTAGTCTTCTTATCGGCTTCCTTCTTCTCACCTGACGGGGTGAAGACCTTCTCCACTACCTGGCCGGTCTCCCCCACCTTGCCCATATCCTGTCCATTGACGGAAAGGGCCACGGCACCGGCATTGCCAGCCGTGATGCTGACGGTTTCCTTGGCCTTCCAGCTCATGGTCTTGCCCTTTTCCATGGTGCCTTCATAGAGGGTCTTGCCATCAGCAATGACCTGGGTCCAGCAGCGGTCATCAAACTTGGCTACGACTTCCACATCGTCGCGCTTGGCAGATGCGACTGCGGCCTTGCTTTCCTCTGCCTTGGGGGCTTCCTTCACAGCGGCAGTTTCCTGCTTCACCTGCTGGGGCGCCCTGGCTACCTGGCCATCATCACCTGTGGCCAGAAGGAAGTAAGCTCCCCCCAGCACCAGCAGGCATATCACCGCTGCCAGGATCTTGTTCTGCCGGTGAGCATTATCCTCAAAGCTTACCTTGACACTGCCCTTGTCAAAGGAATCATCTTTTTCCTCGGCAGCATCAGCGGCCACCTCCTCGGGCTGCTGCAACACCCCAGGATGCACTTCCTCGTTGAACTCCTGCACGAAGGCGTTGGCGTCCAACTTCAGGAAAGTGGCATAGTTGCGAATAAAGCCCTTGGTGTAGACCTCACCTGGCAGGCTGCCGTACTCGCCCTTCTCTATGCACTCGATGTAAAGGGCACGAATGCTTGTGCCTTTTTCTATATCTTTGATAGTAAGATTTTGCCTTTCACGCTCAGCCCGCAGCTTATCCCCTAACATTTACTAACAAACCTCCCAAAATCTATGCCTGGCAGTCATTTCCCATCTGCCATTTTCATCTTCATAAAATTATACATGATTAAGCCTGTTATGACAAATCATATAGGTTTTCCTTCAAAAATATATCAAAAAAGCCCCGCCTTGTCAAAATATTGATAGCTCTCCCAATTCCTGTTATACTGATATAGGTTTTTTTGATACGATAAATCTTATTTATAAAGGAGTTTTATAAATGCTTCTTAACCGCAAATCCGTAGAGCTCTTGGCTCCCGCCGGCACCTGGGATGCCCTGGAAGCCGCCGTGGAGGCTGGTGCCGATGCCGTTTACCTGGGTGGCAAGCACTTCAATATGCGCATGCACGAAGGGGACTTCAACTTTGACGATGAAGCCCTGAAGCGGGCAGTGGAGTACACCCATGCCCATGACGTGCGCCTCTACATCACTCTGAACAACCTCATCAGCGATGAGGAAATCCCCGCCCTGCGTGAGTACCTGGCCTATCTGGAGAAAATCCGCCCGGATGCCATCCTGGTGCAGGACTTTGCGGTGCTGGAACTGGTGCATGAGATGGGTCTCACCATCCCCCTGCACACCTCAGTCATGATGAACACCCACAACGAGAACGCCATCGAAAGGCTCAAGGAATACGGCATCACCCGCATCGTGGTGGGCCGGGAGATGACTCTTTCCGAGCTCAGCCTCTTCTGCGAGCGCACGGGCATCGAAGTGGAATACTTCATGCACGGGGATATGTGCATGTCCGAAAGCGGCCAGTGCATCCATTCCGGGGTGCTCTTCGGCCAGAGCGGCAACCGGGGCCGCTGCCTGAAACCATGCCGCTGGCCCTATCAGCTGATTGATGATGAAACTGGCGAAGTGCTGGACAAGGAGAGCGAGGGTCCCTACAAACTTGCTTTGAAGGATATGTGCATGTACCGCTCCATCCCCCAGCTCATCCAGGCTGGGGTATTCTCCTTCAAGATTGAAGGCCGCATGCGTCCTGCCCCCTTCATACGCCGCATTGTCTCCACCTATCGCAAGGCTATCGATGCCTACATCGCCGACCCTCAGGGCTACACGGTTGACGAAGAAGGCTGGCGTTCCCTCTACGAGAACCGCGCCCGGGACTTCACCACCACCTTTGCTTTCGGCGGCACCTCCAAACAGGATATTGGCTTCACAGGGGAGCGTGAGCCCCGCTTCTTCAGCAACGCCGTGAAGGAAGCAGGCCTGCAGGATGAAGTGCTGCAGCAGGAGCACCCCATTGAGGCAGAGAACGCCCAGCACCGCAGCCTTGCCCTGCGGGTCGGTTCACCGGACGCAGCCAGGGCAGCCATTGACAATGGCGCTGACTGCGTCTACATCGGCGGCGAGGCCTTCCGTCCCCATCGCCCCTGGAAACTCAGGGACTATGAGGAAGTCATTGCCTATGCCCATAAGGCCGGCGCCAAAGCAGTGATCATGACTCCCCGCACCACCCGCCGCAGGGAATGCGGTGAGCTGGAGCAGTTCTTCAAGGCCCTGCAGGGCTTCGCTGCCCAGCCTGACGGCATCATGGTCAGCAACCTGGGCTCCCTGCAGCTGGCCCAGAAACTCACGGACTATCCCCTCTACGCCGACCATTCCTTCAACCTCTTCAACCATCTGGCTGCCAAGTTCATGAAGGAAAACGGCCTTACTCAGGGCTGCGCTTCCCTGGAGCTCTCCTTCGCCCAGCTGAAAGAGATTGTGGAAGCATCACCTCTGCCCATTGAGGTCATCGTCCACGGCTCTTATGAGTCCATGATCTGCGACCATGACCTTGCGGGCATGAGCCTGCCTCACGCCCAGGAACTTGACAATCCCGAGGTTTACGACCGCCGCTATGCCCTTTTGGACAAGGCAGGCGAAAAGCACAGCCTCCGCCTTGACCAGTATGGCCGCAACCACATCCTCTTTGCCAAGGACCTCTGCCTCTATCCCTATCTGGAGAAATTCAACGGTCTGGCCTCCTGCCGCATTGAAGCTCAGGACTACAGCCCGGAGCTCACTGCCCAGGTAACCAAGGCCTACCGTGAGCGCCTGGACAAACTCTCTGCCGGTGACAAAGCCTTTGACAGAGAGACTTTTGAAAAGCTCCAGCAGGCCAGCCCCCGTGAATTTGGCATCGGCACCTACCGCTTCCGCCAGAGCCGCAATTCTATCTAAGAGAAAGCAGGTAAACTTATGGCTGAAAAGACTTATCTTGGCCCCCAGGGCATCATTGAGAAAAAGAAAAAGTACATCATGCCCTGCCTGGCCCATTTCTACCGGGAGCCCAGACAGTTCGTCCGCGGCTCCATGCAGTACCTCTATGACAGCGAGGGCAAACAGTATCTGGACTGCTTCGCAGGTGTCTCCGTCATCAACTGTGGCCACTGCAATCCCGAAATCAATGCCAAAGTCACAGAGCAGGTCAACACCCTGCAGCATGTCTGCAACATCTATCTGACGGAAAACTTCGTGAACCTGGCTGAGAAGCTGGCAGAAGTCACCCCCGGCGGCTTGCAGAAGTCCTTCTTCTGCTCCACTGGCACAGAGGCCAACGAGGGTGCTGCCCTGCTGGCCCAGATCTACACGGGCAGGAGCGAATTCATCGCCCTCCGCAACGGCCTCCATGGCCGCACCAAACTCACCATGAGCCTCACGGGCATCGGCATGTGGCGCACGGACCCCAATCCCGTAGGGGGCATCAGCTTCGCCCCCAATCCCTACTGCTATCGCTGCCCCTTGGGCAAGAAGTATCCGGAATGTGACCTGGCCTGCGCCAATGCCGTAGAGGACATAATCAAGACCGCCACCTCCGGCCAGCCTGCCGCTTTCATTGCCGAAAGCATCCAGGGCAATGCCGGCATCGTAGTGCCTCCCAAGGGCTACTTCCAACGAGTGAAAGAGATTCTTTCACACTACGGAGCCCTATTCATTGTAGATGAAGTTCAGACAGGTTTCGCCCGCACAGGCAAGATGTTTGCCATCGAGAACTTCGACGTGGTGCCAGACATCATGAGCATGGCCAAGGCCCTGGGCAACGGCGCTCCCATCTCCGCCTTCATCTCCACCGCAGAGATTGCCGACAAGTACACCCGCCCCGGCGCCTCCACCCTGGGTGGCAATCCTGTCTCCAGCACGGCCGGACTGGCTGTGCTGGAGTACATCGAAGAGCACAAGCTGATGGAAAATGCCAACGCCCGCGGCCAGCAGCTCAGAGCAGGCCTCAGGGAACTGCAAAAGAAGCACCCCATTATTGGGGACATCCGTGGCCTGGGCCTTATGGACGGAGCAGAGTTCGTGAAACCAGACGGCAGCCCCGCCCTGGAGGAACTTGATAGTGTCCTGGAAGCCATGAAGGACCGCGGCTTCATCATCGGCAAAAACGGCATCGGCCGCAACGTCATGGCCTTCCAGCCCCCCCTGGTGATTACGGAAGAAAACATCAACGAGGTGCTGAATGCCCTTGACATGGTGCTGACAGAGCAAAACCTCTAAGCTGAAAACAACATAAACGCAAAAAATCCCGCTGGAACAACCACAGTTGCTCCAGCGGGATTTTTCAGCTTCAAAAAGCAAGGATTCACCCTGATATAAGATCTACCCGCACGTCGTAAAAGGTGCTGCCTTCTCCCACATCTGTAGTGCGGGCAGAGGTCAGGCGGTTGGTGTTGCCCTTTTGGGTATACTCCTGCCACCAGACGCCTTCACTTACAACCGTGCCCTCCTGGACCGATGGGCTGATCTTAAGGGTAAAGCCGGCCTCTCCCAGCCGATTTTTCGCCGTTACCCTGTCACCCTCCCTGAAGCCGTGACGGCTGGCATCAGCTGGATTCAGCAACAGAGTCATGACATTGCCCCTGACAAGTTCTTCACGCTCGTTGAAGGAACTGTCCAGTATCCTGGGATCAGGCGAATTGATCAGGATGAACTCTCCCTCATCTTCCGACAGATGCGGAGGGAAGAAGTCTGGCAAAGCAGGTGACAGATTGTGATTCAAAATCTCAATTTTCCCGGAAGGAGTCTTGAAGTCCAGTTTGTAGCTTTCCGGCAAGTCCAGCGCCACCGGCTCTGCCGCTGCCAGCCTCACCTTGTCAACAGGCAGGGGCCAGGCGGTTTCCGTGCTGGCTATGAGCCTCTCCACCAGTTCTTCCTCACTCTGACGGAAGAAGTCCTCCTTCAGCCCCATGGCCTCAGCCAGCAGCTGCATGACCTGCCAGTTGGACTTGCTCTCCCCTACTGGCGGTATGAACTTCGGCCCCCGCTGGATCACATACTGCCCATAAGAATAGTAGATATCCTCATGCTCCAGTGAGGTTGTGGCAGGCAGGACAATGTCTGCGTAGCGGGCAGTATCTGTCAGGAAGCGCTCATGCACCACGGTGAACAAGTCTTCCCGGGCCAGCCCTTCCAGCACCTTGTTCTGGTCAGGAGCTGTGCAGGCGGGATTGGAAGAATAGACGTAAAGGGCCTTCACCTGGGGTTGCAGGGACCTGTCAGTCAGCACTTCCCCCAGCTTGATCATATTGATATGGCGCACGCCCTTCTTCTCCATATCAGGACGGCGTATGATATCCTTGTCAAAGGCATGGCTGCCGGAAGCGGAGGTCAGAAGGCCTCCGCCCTCTTTCTTGTAAGCTCCCACCACTGCAGGCAGACAGGTGATAAGCCTTGAGGTCATGGCCCCGTTGCCATAGCGTGACTGGCCGCTGCCCAGGCGGATAAAGGGTGCCCTGGCTTTGGCAAAAACATGAGCCAACCACTCCAGTCTTTCAGCCCCGATTCCCGTGATTTCAGCCACCCTGGCGGGAGCATAGCGGGGCAGGATTTCCTGCTTCAGCTCCTGCCAGCCCTGCACATACCGGTCAATAAAAGCTTCATCAGCCAGTCCGTCCCTGGCAATGATGTGCAGCATGCCCAGAGCCAGGGCCCCGTCTGTGCCAGGCCTTACGCAGATAAATTCATCAGCCCACTGAGCGGTTTTCGTGGCGTAGGTATCTATGCAAATAATCCTGGCCCCCTTCTTCCGGGCTATATCCACATCATGCTTGAAATGGATATCCGTGGCCAGCATGCTGATGCTCCAGAGCATGATGAAATCGCTGTGCTGAGCCTCCTGAGGAGCAGTAGGCATGGTCTTCCCCATCAAGGCCCGGTATCCCGCCCCCTTGGCGGGGGCGCAGATGGTTCGGTCCAGGCTGGATGCCCCCAGGGCAAAGAACAGGGCATGCCCCGCACTGTACTGGATAGTGCCCATGGTGCCGGCATAGGAATAGGGCAGGATTGCTTCCGCCCCTTCCCTTTTGATAATCTCCTGCCAGCGCTCGGCAATCATTGCAATTGCCTCAGCCCAGCTGACAGGCAAGAATTTCCCCTCCCCCTTGGCTCCCACCCGCTTCAGGGGCGTAGTCAGGCGCCTGGGAGAATGTACCGTCCGTTCGTAATGCGCCATTTTAGGGCAAAGGGTACCGCGGGTAAAGGGATGTTCCGGGTCGCCTGCCACCTTTACCGCCCTGCCATTCTCCACCGTCACCAGCAACCCGCAGCAATCCGGGCAATCGTACGGGCACGCCGTCTTCCTTATCTCCATGTTCTGCTCCCCCTGTCCATGCCAAAGTGATTTGCACGTCAAGTCAAAGTATCATGACTCCATAGTGCACCTTGCTGTACTTGCCACCCATGATGGTTTTGAAGCCCAGCCTCTCAAACTCAAGGCTGCGGGCATTTTCCTTCATGACCACTCGCCTTTTGGCCACCCGGCAGGCCTCTGCCACTGTTTCCTCCGTGAGAGCCCTGTCATCTGCCAGCGCGCGCAAAGGGCTGAGATTCTCGCTGTCCATAAGCGGATAGCGGAACATGGGGTCAAAGTAGATGGCATCAAAGGAATTGTCCGGCTGCTCTTTCAGATAAGCCAATGCATCGGTGCAGACCGTCTGCACCCGCCGCATGGCCTCGGTGATTTTCTCCCCGTCCCCGTCAAAATGACGCAGGCCGTAGCTCACCACTGCTTCTATCAAAGGCCGGGATTCCAAGCCTGTCACAGAGCCCTCCGGCCCTGCTGCAAAGCTCTCCACAATGGCGTCTGCCCCCAGCCCCAGTGTGCAGTCCAGGATTCTGTCGCCTGGCTGTATGTCAAGGGCCTTTACCAGATGATCCCCCCGCCCGAAGCGCAAATTCTTCACCCTTATATGCGCCATGTTGGGATGGAATTGCAAAGTTTCCTCTATTCCCTCCAAAAACAGCAAGCCTTTCTTCACTACCAGGATATTGTCTACGCCGTACTTCTCCCGCAGTTCAGGCAGCGAAAAGCTGCTACGGGGCACATAGGGCAGCCCCAGCTGCTCTGCTGTCTCTTTGGCAATCCTCACCGCCTTGGTGGAGAATTTCTCCTTGGTAGTCACCAAAGCTAAGGGTCGCATTTCTTCCATAAGTTCCTGCCTTTCAAACAAAAGAAAAGGCACAGCTCAACAGAAGCCGTGCCTGTTTGATTCAATCGATTATATAGATTTCCAGATGCTGCCGCCCAAAGGATAAAGCTTCCTCATGGGAATCAAAAGCCACATCAATGATATTGCCCTTGATGCCCCAGCCGATATCCTCTGCCACAGCCTCACCGTAACCGGGAATAAAAACCCGCGTTCCAATGGGAATAAAAGCAGGATCCACCGCAATCACCCCATGGCGGACCAAGGTACCGCTGGCAGTAGTAGGCTTGTTGCCTGGGTCAAAGGCACTATAGGCCGTAGCCTCCACATAGACACAATGCCCACGCGCATAGACTGAGGGGCTTGTCTCATGGGCTTCATGAGTCTCCTCTTTCACTTCTGCAACCATCTTGGGCTTGAAATGATCCCCATGAGTCTCACAGTAATCATCATCATGTCCCTCAGGAGCCTCGTATTCCTCGCCACCTGAGAGTATCTCAAAAGTAGCAGCACCACAGATGCCATCAGCCTCCAGGCCTTTGTCCTTCTGGAATTTCTTGATGGCTGCCGCGGTCATGGGCCCCGCAATACCATCAGCCTCTCCCTCCAGATACCCCTGCTCAATCAGCAGAGTCTGCACAATGCGCACCGCATGACCACGGCAGCCTTCCTTCACGATGATCCGCGAGGCAAAGGCTGTGACGCTGAAAAATATCATAACCAGAGTCAGGACTGTAATGATTCGAAAAGCTCTCCCCAATACAACCACCTCTTACAGACAAGCATCATTGAAAATTATTGTACAGTCATCCTGTAAAGTATACCATGTATACTGAATAATTGTCAATTTCAGGCTTCATTCTTATTATTGTATCGCAAACAATATTATTATACTTGCTTATACTTAAAAGAAACCTCCCTTCCCTGCTTTCAACAATTTCCTGCCTGGAATTTATCAAACACGGCAAAATAAAAAAGGTTATTACCGCCAGGACGATGAATAAATACAAACGTGATAAGCAAAGCCATGAACTGCTAATAATTTAGTACAGGGAGGGAAAAAAATGTTCGAAAGATGGCGTTCTTTTGAGCTTGCAGGAGAAAGTTACCGAGAGACCATCGCATCAATCGGCGAGGCCCTGAAAAAGCTGGGCGTATCAGAAAAGGAGGCGGAGACAGCCAGACAGCTGACGGAACATATCTTTTCGCTACAGCTTGCATTGCGCCCAGAAGTCCGTGTCAAGGTCAATCTGAGAAAACGCTTCGGCGACATTTCGCTGCGGATGGAAACCATAGGCAACGCCTACAATCCCCTGCAGGTCTTGACGGAATGGGACGAAAACGACCCGGACTATGAGCGGACCATTGTCCTCAAATCAAAAAAGGAGATGCTTTCCTATTCCCATAGCAACGGAAAGAACATCGTAACCATCAAGGTACATGAAGCTGGCAACAAACAGATACGCTACACGCTGTTAGCCATGGTCATGGGCATACTGGTGGGGGCCCTCATCAAGGAAGTTGCTCCGCAGGATCTCATCACGATGTTGAACAAGAACATCATAGACAGCATACGGACTATGTTCCTGAATTCCCTGAATATGATGATTGCCCCGGTGGTTTTCTTTTCCATCATTGCAGGACTTACCAGCATATCAAGCGCCTCCGATATCGGGCGCATTGGCGGCAAGCTGGTGGGAACGTATATGTGTACCACAATCATCGCCACGGCGTTCAGCATTATCATCGGCCTGTGCATGTTCCATGGTGGCGTACCACAGGTGGGGACAGTCAGTGGCAGTGGAGAAGGCGTAAGCGTTTCCCTGCTGGACATGATAGTGAATGTAGTGCCGAAGGATCTGGTAGAACCCATCGTAAACCGCGATATGCTGCAGATCATTTTCGTCTCTGTGTTGTTCGGCATAACCATAAATATGCTGGGTGAAAAAGCACAGCTTCTGAAAAATATCACTGAAACCATGAATACCTTCTGTCTGCGCGTCATTACCCTGTTGGCGCAATTCATCCCGCTGATTGCCTTTCTTTCCATGATGGCTCTGATGTTCACGGTAGGCACCGACTCGCTGCTGCTTCTGGGGCGGGTGCTGGTGGGACAGTTCATCGGCTCCATGGCCATGATTGGGGTTTATGCAACAGTCATACTCCTGATGGGGAAAATTTCTCCCCGCCCCTTCCTGAAAAAAATCGGTAGCTTCGTGCCAATAGCAATTTCCATGGGCAGCAGCAACGCCGCTATGCCCTTCACCATGAAATTCTGCACGGAAAAAATGGGAGTCTCGCCGCGTCTGTCCTCCTTTTCCATCCCCTTGGGCGCAACAGTCAATATGGACGGCGGCTGCTTCTATTTTTCCATCCAGGCAATCCTGCTGGCGAAAATGTACGGCCTGGAAATGACACCGGCTTTTATCGGGGCGCTTTTCGTCACCGTTGTGGCGCTCTCCATCGGAGCACCAGGGGTGCCTGGCGGTTCCTTCGTCTGCCTGACCTCAATCATCGTTTCTTTCGGCCTGCCTACGGAAGCGTCAGCAATAGTGCTGGGGATAGACCCGCTGACGTCTATGTTCCGCACCTCCATCAACACCATAGGCGATATTGCCGCGACGACAGCCTTGTCGAAGCACGAAAACATGATGGATGAGGCTGTGTATATGAACACGGAAGCATAAGACATGATGCTTTTGCATGTCTGAAAATGTCATTATGAAAGCCACCTCTCCTTTTTTTGGAAAGGTGGCTTTCACTCTGTTCAGTTATCTGCCGGGGAAGAAAAAGCGGGCTGTTTCCCGCCCTCGCCAAAACTCAAAGCAAACATCATCCCACCAGCCACTCCGAGAGGCTCCTGCTCTCCGAATCGAAGTTCACGCCAATCTTGAAAAGCTGCCGCTTATCCGCCCCGTAGGGTGCAGCGTACCCCTTAGCTTCAATCTGCTCCAGAGCTTCCCTGGCAGACTTATCCACCTTGAATTCGAAGATGTAAACAAACTTATCCGTCTCCAGCACGCAGTCCGCCCTCCCCCGGCTGCTGTGGACTTCAGCGTGGACGTACTGACCCAGCAGAGTGAAGACGATATAGAGCACTGATTGGAAATAATGCTCGAAGGGGGCGTCTTTTGTGGTGTAGGGAATGCTGGCAAAAAGAGCGGTGAGGATATCCCGCATCCCCTCCGTGTCACCATCCAGGATGCGGCGGCGCAAAGTTAGGACATCCTTGCCGCTGCCTCTGACGGCCCCAGGTGCATATTCGGGGAACAAGCTCTTCAGAAAGCCTAATTTCACCTCGTCATTTGGGAACCCCAGGATATATGGCCCCACCGGGCTGTCAGCCCCCACAATGGTTAGATACCCCGTCTGATACAGCAGGGGCACTATATCAGGATTATCCGCCCGATAATCAGTGATGTCATATGACTCAGCATATAGCCCCCCATTGGTCAGCTGCCGCACATCGAAATGCATATTCTTCAGCCGCCGCACCAGGAAAGTCGGGGTACCAGTTGAGAACCAGAACGCCGATAAATCTCCTGAATCCATGGCATTCAGCACACTAAAGGGATTGTAGATGCCATCAGCACCAGGATAAAAATGGTAGCCGTCATACATCTTGGCCATTTCTTGCAGGCATTCTTCCCGGGACAGGTTTCGCTCTGCAGCCATCTTCGTCAGCTCAGGCTGGAAATGACGGCATATTTCCTCTGAGGTCATACCGCAAATAGCATTATAGGACTTATGCAGAGAGATGTCCTTCAGCTGGTTCAGGTCGCTGAAGATGCTGACCTTGCTGAACTTGGTGACACCAGTGATAAAGACAAACTGGAGATATTCATCATAGTTTTTCAAGGTGCCGAAAAAACCCTTGAAGACTGCCTTGTTGTGCTCCTCCATTTCGTTGTTTTCCAGTACCTCAAGTAACGGCTTGTCATATTCGTCCACCAGCACCACACATTTCTTGCCAGTCTTTTCCCTGGCGGCTTTCAAAAGCTTCTTGAACCTGTCGCTCAATAACCCCGTTTTCTCACAGCCATATATGGCTTCCCATTCCGCCAGCATCCCGTCCAGCACATCTTCCAAAGCCGCAGCCTGATAATTCTGCCCGTTGAAATCAAAATAGAACACAGGGTAAGCCTCAAAAGCCTCCTCATTGTCCTTCTCCAACTCCGAAATCTCCAGCCCCTCAAAAAGTTCCTTCTTCCCCTGCCAATATGCTTTCAAAGTTGAAAGGAACAAACTCTTACCAAAGCGCCGGGGACGGCTGAGGAAATATTGCCGCCCGGTATGAGTCAGTTCATAGATATAGCGGGTCTTGTCCACATACAGGTACTTCTCCTGCCGCATGACCTCAAAACTCTGTACCCCGATGGGCAGCCGCCTTATTTCTTCTGCCATTTCCCTCACTCCTTCCTGCCATGATGAAACGTTCTCTTTGCTTCAATTGTAGCAAATGGGGGTCTGATGTCAAGGAAAGGACAGATGCCATCACTTAAAGGTTGAACCCGGTGCGCTTGAACATCTTGGCCAGGTCCTCACTGGAAAACTTCAGAATGGTGGGACGGCCATGGGGGCAGGTATAGGGAAAGGCCGTATTCATCAATTCTTCCAGAAGGATCTGCATCTGCTTCAGGTTCAGCACCTCTCCTGCCTTGATGGCAGCCCGGCAGGCGGTGGTTGCCAGTACATGCTGGCGAATCTCCGCTGCTGAGACAGAATGCAGGTCATGAAGCCCTCCCAGGATTTCCCTGATCAGGTCCTCTGCCTCTGCCACCGGCACGTCGGCAGGAATCTCACTGAGGCGCATTTCCCTGTCTCCGGCAGGAGAAAGGGCGAACCCCAGTTCCCCGAAGAGTTCCTGATGCTCCTCAATCATCGTGTATTCCTTGCTGTCAAAGGTGAGCACCTGATGGAGCAGCAACTGCTGGGAAGGAATCTTGTCTGCCGAAGCGCAGAGATGATCAAAGAGAATGCGTTCGTGGGCGGCATGCTGGTCTATGATATATAGCCCCTCGCCGTCCTGTGCCACAATGTAGGTCAGGGCCACCTGTCCGATGGGCATGAGCCCTACTGCGAAAGCAAAGACCGTCTCCTCATTGACGCTGGCATTTTCCACGGAGGCATGGGAAACTACCTTGTTTGTTTCAATTGAATCCTCTGCTCTTTCTTCTGCAACCTTTTCAGTTTTCGGTTCCAGCTCAAGATAGTTTTGAACCTTCAACTGTTCTCTGGCCTCACTGAGGGTTATGGCAGGCTTATCCTGCCAGGGCCTCTCTGCCGGGACTGAGGCAGAACCCCAACTCCTGTCCTGATGATAGGAACTTGAGCTTCCTCTGCCTACCCCTGCAGTCAAAGGCTCTGTCGCAGGCACAAATTCCATGGGTTCCTGCTGGGGTGTGAAATGGGCCTTGGGCCGCTCCACCACCGCTGCCACCTGGGTGAGGTCCTGCACCTCTGCCGGGCGGATAGCATCCCGCACAGACTTATACACAGCCTTGAAGATACGGCTTTCGTCCTCGAACTTCAGCTCGCTTTTCTGGGGATGCACATTCACATCTATGGTGCGTTGGGGCACCTCTATCTTCAGTACCGCCAAGGGGTAGCCGCTTTTGGGTATCAGGGACTTGTAGGCATTGTCTATAGCCTTGGCAATGGCTCTGTTCTGCACGATGCGCCCATTTACGATATAGGTCTGCCAACCGCGGCTGCTCTTGAGAAAGGTGGGCTTGGTAATGAAGCCCGTGATTTTCACTTCCTCATCCTCAAAGGATACTGCCAACAAAGAATCTGCCGCCTGCGGGCCATAGATGGCGCCGATGGTGTCAAAGAGATTGCCCTTGCCCGGGGTCACCACTGCTTTCTTGTTGTTGTTGATGAAGTGGAACTCGATATCCGGCCGGGACAGGGCCAGCTTCACAATGAAATCATTGATATGGGCCCCTTCTGTATGGTTAGTCTTCAAAAACTTCTTGCGGGCAGGGGTGTTGAAGAACAGGTCCTCCACTTTGATGGTGGTGCCCAGACTGCAGCCCGCCTCGGAAAACTCCGGTTCCTTGCCCCCACTGATATCAACCCGGGTGCCCAAATCTTCCCCTTGGGGGCGGGTCAGCATGGAAAAGCGAGACACGGAAGCAATGGTAGGCAGTGCCTCTCCCCGGAACCCCAGGGTGCCTATGGTATTGAGGTCCGATACCTCCTGTATCTTGCTGGTGGCATGACGCTGAATAGCCATGCGGGCATCAGCCTCGCTCATGCCCTTGCCGTTGTCTGTCACCCGCATGAAGCTGGTGCCCCCGGCCATGACCTCCACCTCAATGCGGGTCGCTCCGGCATCCATGGCATTTTCCACCAGTTCCTTCACCACGGAAGCGGGACGCTCCACAACTTCACCGGCTGCTATCTTGTTGATGGTATTGTCATCCAGCACATGGATGATGCTTTTGCCCTTCATGCTCTGCCCGCCTCCTTTTTGGCCTGCTCCTGCAGCTTGTAAAGCTCATTCATGGCTTCCAACGGGGTCATGGTCATGACATCCAGGGAGAGCAGGCTGTCGCTGAGGCTGGAGGCAAAAAGAGAGGCCATCATAGGTTCTGCTTCAATCTTTGCCTCTGCCTTTGGGGCCGAAACCTGGGGCATCCCTTCCCCGTGCTGTGATTCCAGTTCCGTAAGTATATCCTGGGCCCGCTGGGTCACCACCTTGGGCAGCCCTGCCAATCTTGCCACATGGATGCCGTAGGACTTGTCAGCCGCCCCCGGCACAATGCGCCTGAGGAAGGCCACCTGGGTGCCCCGCTCCTTCACCGCCACGCAGAAATTCTTGATCTTGTCATCTTCCAAATCCGTCAGCTCATGGTAATGGGTGGCAAAGAGAGTCTTGGCATGGACCTTCTTTTCGATATGCTCAATCACCGCCCGGGCAATGCTCATGCCGTCAAAGGTGCTGGTGCCGCGGCCAATCTCATCCAGGATCACCAGGCTGTCCTTGGTGGCGTATTTCAGAATCTGGGCTACCTCGTTCATCTCCACCATAAAGGTACTCTGGCCGCTGACCAGGTCGTCACTGGCGCCGATGCGGGTGAAAATCCTGTCCACAGGGGAAATAGAAGCCTCCCGGGCAGGGATAAAACTGCCAATCTGGGCCATGAGAGTAAGCAGGGCCACCTGCCTCATATAGGTGGATTTGCCCGCCATATTGGGTCCGGTAATCAGCATGATTTCGCTGTCCCCATGGCTCAGATGGGTATCATTAGGCACAAACAAATCACGGGTAAGGATGCGTTCCACCAGCGGATGACGCCCATCCTTGATGTCTATGACCCCATCCGTGCGCAATCTTGGCCGCACATAGTTATAGCCGGAAGCCGCTTCTGCCAGGCTGCCCAGCACGTCCACAATGGCAATCTCATGAGCTGTCTGCTGGATGGAAGAGAGCTGCCCCTTGATGACCTCTCTGATTTCCGTAAAGAGATTGTACTCAATGGCCTCAATCTTTTCCTGAGCCCCCAAAATCTTGGTCTCAAAGGTCTTGAGCTCATCGGTGATGTACCTCTCCGCATTGGCCAGGGTCTGCTTGCGCACATAATGGGCAGGCACCATATCCGTGCCGCTTTTCCGTACCTCGATATAGTAGCCGAAAACCTTGTTGTAGCCGATTTTCAGGGTCTTGATGCCCGTCTCTTCCTTCTCCCGCTCCTCGATTTCCTGCAGCATGGACTTGCTGTCCCGGGACAAACGGCGATACTCATCAAGTTCCTCATTGTAGCCGTCTTTGATGATGCCGCCTTCCCGAACGGAAAAGCCCGGCTCATCCACAATAGCCCGCTCAATCAGCTCCACCAAAGGCTGGAACTCCTGAATGCCCTCATAGCCCTGCTGCAGCAGCTTTGCCTTGGCCTCCGCCAGTGACCTGCGGATAGCAGGCAGGCAGGCCAGGGAAACCTTCAAGGAAATAAGATCACGGGCATTAGCCGTCCCCACCTCGATGCGGGTCAGCAGACGCTCAAAGTCATAGACCTCCTTGCAGGCGTCACGCAAGCTCCTGCGGCGTGTCATATCATTTACAAGTTCCTCAACCGCATCCAGCCTGGCCTCGATGCTCATGATGCTGAGCAGGGGATACTCCAGCCACTTCTTCAGCAGGCGGGTGCCCATGGCAGTCTGGGTCATATCCATCACGTCCAGCAGGGTATCCTTCTTGCCCCCATCCCTGAGATTGCGGGTGATTTCCAGATTCCTCAAAGTATAGGTATCTATCACCAGATTTTCCGAGGCATCCAGCACCGTCAGCTTGCTGATCTGGGAAAGGTCTGTCTTCACCGTGCGGTGCAGGTAGGAAAGCAGGGTTGCCACCCCTTCCTTCACCAACTGCTGGGAGGGACGCTGGGAAGCATCGAAATGCTGCACCAGGATATCCTCCATCTCCTCAGTAACCTCTGTCAGACGGGTAAAGAGGCAGTTTGGCATGCGCAGTTCCACAAACTCCTGCAGAGTCTCCATAAAGCTCAGAGCCCCTACCAATACCAGCTCAGGCATCATGAGCCGGTAGAGCTCGTCCAGCATCATCTGCAGGCGGTTTGCCCCCTGATAGATGCCATAGAAACACTCCCCAGTGGAGATATCCGCCCCCGCCAGCACAATATCGCCGCTGACAGCGTCCTCATGGAGCAGGGCAATGTAATTGTTATTGGCATTAACCAGGGCATTGTCCGACAGCACCGTGCCGGGAGTCACCACCTTGATGATTTCCCGTTTGGTGAGCCCTTTGGCCTTGGGGTCGCCAATCTGCTCGGCAATGGCCACCTTGTAGCCCTTGGCAATGAGCTTGCCCACATACTGCTCTGCTGCATGGTAGGGCACCCCGCACATGGGACAGTTTTCCTTGTCACCGCTACGGCTGGTGAGGGTCAGGCCCAGCTCCCTGGACACGGTCTTGGCATCCTCGAAGAACATCTCATAAAAGTCCCCTAACCGGAAAAAGAGCAGGGCATCAGGCTCCTGCTCTTTCGTGGCCAGGTATTGCTGCATCATTGGCGTAAGTTCCATTGCTGCCTCCTTAGCAAACCTCACCTTTCAGCACCCAGGTCTGGGGGCTGGTTATCTTCACTTGGACAAAGTCCCCTGCTTTTTCCTCCCCATGGGGGAAAAGCACAATCTTGTTGCTGCGGGTATGGCCCATCCAAACATTTTCGTCATTCTTGCTGGGTCCCTCCACCATGACTTCCAGAGTCTTGCCCAGCAGGGCCTGATTGATTTCCAGGCTGATTTCGTTCTGCACCTCCATCAGTCTCTGGAGCCTTGCCTTCTTCACATCCTCTGGAACCTGATTCTCCATCTCTGCGGCAGGGGTGCCGGAACGCTTGGAATAGATAAAGGTATAAGCCGCATCATAGCGTATTTCCTTGAGGAAAGAGAGAAGCTCCTCAAAGTCCTCCTCTGTCTCTCCGGGGAAACCCACAATCAGGTCAGTGGTCAGGCTCACCTCAGGCAGAGCCGCGCGAATGCGCTTCACCAAATCCTTGTAGGCTTCCGCCGTATAGACACGGTTCATAGCCTTCAGGATCTTGCTGCTGCCATGCTGCACCGGCAGATGGATATGCTCGCAAAGATGCCTGCCATGAGCCATGGTCTCAATCACCCTGTCGCTGAGGTCTTTGGGGTGGGAAGTCATGAAGCGCACCCGCTCAATGCCCTCCACTTTATCTACCATGGCCAGAAGTTCCGCAAAGTCAGCCTGCTTGTGGTCCTTGCCGTAGGAGTTCACATTCTGCCCCAGGAGGGTAACTTCCTTATAGCCTGCCCTGGCAGCCTGCTCCACCTCTTTTACGATATCCTTCGGCAGACGGCTGCGCTCCCGGCCCCGCACATAGGGCACGATACAGTAGGTGCAGAAATTATTGCAGCCGTACATGATAGGCACCCAAGCAGACAACTTGCCATCCCGGAGTACAGGGGCCTCAGACTCATCAGGCAGCTCTGTTTCCGTGAGGTTCACGTCCACCACATGCTGGCGCTCCGCCTCAATGCGGCGCACCGTCTGGGACAGGGAATGCACCTTGCTGGTGCCCAGCACGAAGTCGATATGGGGAGCTCTTTTGATGAGGGCCTCACCCTCCTTCTGCGCCATGCAGCCCGCAATGCCGAAGATCAACTCAGGCTTCCTGCGCTTCAGGGCCTTGATTTCCCCAATCTTGCCGTAGACCTTGTCCTCAGCCGTCTCCCTCACGCAGCAGGTATTGATGAGGATGAGATCAGCCCGCTCCATGTCCTCCGTCCGCTCATAGCCAATAGCTTTCAGCTGCCCGGCCATGCGCTCCCCGTCGGAGACATTCCCCTGACAGCCGTAGACTATCAGCTTGCAATATTTTCTTCCATTTATATCTGCCATGCTTGCTCCATTACCTTTCATTACTAATAACTCGTAATGATGTATTGTACCAAAAATCTGCCCTTCTGTCCAATCATTCTTATAGGGATTTTACACATCCTGCCACTTATCCTCAAAATACCTTTACTGGGTAAACAATTCCGACAACCTGCAGAATGAGTATCAGTAGAGAATTATATACTTAATCTAACAAAGGAGCCGCCTTTTGACTTCCATCAACAGGCGGCTCCTTTACATGCGTATTTTAATTTAATCCAAGACTTAGTTCTGACCGAATCTCTCCTGGAGAACGGCCAAAACCTCTGCCGGGTTCAGACCCTTGCCGGCAATGAAGTTTGCTACTTCCTCATTCTTGCTGGCAGCTGCAGCCTTCTCAACTTTTGCCAACTCGTCCTTCAATGCTTTGAGCTGTGCAGTCTTGGTCTCGATTTTTGCCTTAATTGCCTCGATTTTCTGATCGTAATTAACCTGACGTGCCATTAAAAATTCCTCCCTACAATAATTGTTTTTGTGGTATGACTTGCGAAAATACAGCTACTTTCAAATCGTAATTTCCATTTTTAATTTTACACGCATAATCAAAAAAAATCAAGACTATTCACCAAATTCTCCAACACATGCAGCATGAACTTAGTGGTTTTCTTTTTCCAGATCATCCACCTCCTCTTACCTCATCTTTTCATGTTTCATGTATAGAATATTCATCACAGAATCAAACTTCCCTGCTTTATTAGCCCCATGATTCGTTCAGAAAGGAGTTTTTTCCCATGGCAATCTTATTTCGTCCTCAAAGAAGCGATCTTGACAGAGCAATGGCTGAGGCAGCCGCATTTGACACTGAGGAAGAATTGCTTGACCATGTAAAGAAGCTATGGCTGTCCACCTATCCTGATGCGAAATTCAAAGTCAAGCTGAGGACCTTGAACGATGAACGCACTGGCTGGGAGAATACAAGGTACGTCTGCATGACTGACAACGGCATAGACGCCCCTTACAGACATCCAAAAGTTGTAGGCATGTGCGATACAGATACCTTCAAAGCCATGTCAAAAGAAGAAGCGCTCGCAAAGGCTCACCAGTTATTGGTTAAATGATGCATCAAATATAAAGGACTCCACAGCCAATAACCAGGCAGCCCAAACATAAGCCTAGCACGCAATCGACAGTATCGCAAACACCCCCAGCAGACAGAGCAAAGCCTGTGCTGCTGGGGGTATTGTGTTCTTATTCGCTTAGAAATTCTTCGTTTTCAAAGACAGAACAGAATCTTTACGGGTGATCTTGCTGCCAGCTTCATAGATATTGAGCTTGGCATCACAGCTCACATTTTCCAGAATTATGCTGCCGCCGCCCACGATAAGCTGCACATCCCGTACCAATTTTGTTCCGTTTTTGTGCTGCTTGTTGGCATACACATCGGTTACTTTGCCGGACATAACCTTGATGAGCTCATTAGATGAGTAATCAAGAATCTTATCCTTGCCATCGCCGTTCCAGTACAGGTAAATATCATTACCAGTGCCGCCCAAAAGGGTATCATTGCCCTTGCCACCGCAGAGAGTGTCATTGCCTACGCCGCCATAGAGATAATCATCGCCAGCACCACCTGAAAGGCTGTCATGGCCTGCATCGCCGTACAGGTAATCCTTACCACTGCCACCATAAATAGTGTCATTGCCGGCTCCACCCTTCAGCATGTCATTGCCAGCGCCTCCATCGAGGTAATCATTGCCGGCGCCGCCGTTCAGGGTATCAGCGAGCTTGCTGCCCACCAAGGTATCATTCGCCCTTCCGCCGGTAAGATTCACAGCAGTCGGTGAAGTGTGGAGATCAAAGCCAGCCTTCAACCCAGGATTGCTGACATAATAAGCAACATTTTCCTTCCTGCCATTGGCCGCGGTAAGAGTGACATCTATCCGCTTGCCAGCCATGCCTGCCAGCGTCACGGAACCTTTGCCGGACTTCAGTATGACATTGTTGCCAGAGGCAGCAACACTGTCCACCTTGGCTTTGTTGTAGAATTGCAGGGAATCCTTGCCACTCTGGAAGCCCCTGATGACATCCTCGCCATCGCCGCTTCCATACCAGAATACATCCTTGCCATTGCCGCCAAAGATGAGATCATCACCACCCTGGCCGTAGATATTACTGCCGTTTTTGCCAGCGTAGATTGTATTGTCATTTTTGCCAGCCTTGATGGTGATATTGTTGGTTTCCTGCGAAGCATTCACGGTGGTCACATTTTCCAGATAATCCTTGGCATCCCAGGTTCCCTTGAAGGGAGCCGTTAAGCTGACAGCTGTACGCTGATAATTGCTATAGGAAACACCGACGGGCAGTGCAGATGCCCCGGAGGCGGCAGACTGCTTTGCTAAATAGTGGAGCAGTACGTAACCACCACCAGCATAGTACCCATACTCCTCATTGTTCCTGCCCTTTTTGAACACATTTTTCCAATTGTCTATGCATTCTATGTCTGTAGATACCATGTCATATAAAATATTATGAAGTTCATCATCAGCGCCATGCACCAGATAGGCCATGCCTTCCCGCATAACATCGGACATCCCATTGAAACGGTCTATATTGGCCGCCATGACTGCTTGAGCCAACACATGAGCCAGGCCACGGTCCAAGTAATCAGCCGAACTGCCGTAGGAATAATCATCACTAATCATGCCATTCACATTCTGCCTGTCAAAGCCTACATAGTGGTACATATTTATATTCAACGTCAGCCCAGTCGTTTTTCCCGTCTTGTAGTCATCATAATAACCTATCCACGGCCGGCTGTAATCACTGGCATCATAGTAGAAATTCAGGCTGATATCCTTTACCGTTGCACCCTTCTCCGAAAAGCTCATGCCAAAGGATTCCTGCACAAGATCCAAAGCCCCCTTGGCCCACCAGCTATTGATGCGTTCCACAATGGCTCTTTCATCCTTGCTGAGACTGCTCTTGTCCGGCCAGTGGAAGGTCAGGCCGTTGATGGTAGTCTTTTCGCCTACAGGGTAAGATAAACTGCCAACTTCCTGCACAATGCTTTCCTTGGTCTTCACCCTTTTGCCACCCGCATCCGCGCCAGTGATTGCACCAGTATCAGCATTGGTCAGATCTATGCCGCAGTAATTCTTCAAGAAATTTTCTGCTTGTTGATCATAGTTACGAGAACCATCTTTGGCACCGTACTTCGACAAAGCGTGAACAAAGTCTTCCTTCAATGCATCCATGCTTTTGAACTTGCCCCCAGAGCAATTCTTCACGGCTTCATCCAAAGCCTTGGTACCTGACAACTTGCTGTTGTCCAATGACTGCATAAACTTTTTAATAACTTCCTGTTGCGTAGCCATTCCTTCACATCCTTTTCCTTTTGAGACCGCACACACCATGCCGCACAAGCCAATCCCTCTAGCTCCTTCTTTGCTGCGGCACAAATTGTATCTTTTGATACAATTTTCTCTACATTGAACCCAGATTAGGCCTAAATTAGACCTGCATTAAAAATGCTACACCCATATTAACTATAAAGCAAGCAAAATCATAGCCTAATCTGCGTCAAAAGTCCTATCACGCAACCAGTAGCATATCAAACACCCCCAGCAGACAGGGCAGAGCCTGTGCTGCTGGGGGTGGTGTGTTCTTATTCGCTTAGAAATTCTTCGTTTTCAAAGATTTAACAGAATCATTCATGGTGGTCTTGCTGCCAGCTTCATAGATATTGAGCTTGGCATCGCAGCTCACATTTTCCAGGGTTATGCTGCCATCACCCACGATCAGCTGCACATCCCGTACCCAGTTTGCTCCGTTTCTGTGCTTCTTGTTGGCATACACATCGGTAACCTGGCCGGACATGACCTTGATGGCCTCATTGGATGCATAGTCCATGAGCACATCCTTGCCATCTCCCTGATAATACAGATAGATATCATTGCCGCTGCCGCCGTAGATGGTGTCGTTGCTCTTGCCACCCCAGAGAGTATCGTTGCCGCTGCCCCCCAGCAGTATGTCATTGCCATTGCCGCCAGAGAGATAGTCACGGCCGTTACCGCCTGACAAGCTGTCATTGCCGTTGCCGCCATAGAGAGTGTCATTCCCCTTGCCGCCCAGCAGGGTATCATGGCCGTTCTGGCCATAGAGCTTCGAGGCGGCAGTTCCCGCCTTTATCACATTGGCATTGGCATTGCCGTAGAGGGTGAGGCTATTGGTAGTCTTGGAAGCATCCACAGTCTTGAGGCCCGTAGAGTAGAGGCCGGCGGTAAAGGTGCCGGCATAGGCCGCCCCCAGACTCACCTGAGTCTGCCTCTTGTCCACGTACCTGGCATTCTTCGGCAGGGAATTCACCACGGGGCCTATGACTGACTGCCTGCCCCTTGCATCCACCATGGTGATTTTCTTGCCCACGGCGTTTTTCAGGGTCAGGCTGCCCTGCCCCACTGTCAGGATCACATCCTTGCCGTTGGCCTTCTTGCCGGTGAGTGTGCCGCTGCCCAGGCGGATGATATCCTTGCCCGTCTCGTAGTCCTTGATGATATCCTTCCCATCGCCACCAGCATAGTAGAAGGTATCATTGCCTGCGCCGCCAATCAAAAGATCTGCTCCAGCGCCGCCATACAGGATGTCGTTGCCTGCGCCGCCGTTGAGGGTGTCATTGCCTGCGCCGCCCAATATAGTGTCGTTGGCACTGCCGCCCAGCAGGGAGTCCTTACCCGCGCCGCCAATAAGGCTGTCACCTTTTCCTTTCTCCGCACCATAATATGCTACAGAAACATCGCCATTCTTATCCACAAATCTAACGGCACGGTTCTTCATCCCCTTCAAGGTAATGCTCCCCGAACCTATCTTCAGGATCAAATCATTGCCCCTGAAGGCATGGCTGTCAACTTTGCCCGAATCCAGCACCAGGGCATCATCACCACCATAACCCACTATGACATCATGGCCGTCACCGTTCACATATTTGATCAGATCTGTACCATTGGTGGCATGGATAGTGTCATTTCCCTTGCCCAGATTCCAGCCTACATATTGGAAATCATTCTCATTACTGCAATCCCCGGTGGCAAAACGAACATCCTCGTTACCGTCACTGCCAAAGAGCTTGAGTTTCTTTGCCTCGACTATGGTCAGGGTCTTATGACCGCCTCCCATATTAATCGTGGGCATTTCATTGGCTTCACCGTAGAGCCACACCGTATCGTTGCCAATGCCGGTATCCACCGTGACCTTGCCTACATAGCTCTCGAAATAGTCATTGCCTGCCCCGCCCACCAGGGTTACATTCTGACCCTCATTGTGCAGGTGGTCATTGCCATCGCCGCCGTAGACTATGGCCCCGACGGCCTGATTGGTGACTCTGTCGTCACCGGCCCCAGCTTTAATCGTCGAGCCAACGCCATTGGAGCTGTTGCGGATGGTGTCATTGCCTTCATTGCCGCCCAGCCCGCAATTTGCGCCCTGGTTCTCAATATAGTCATTCCCGGCACCGCCTATCACCGTCACCGCGCTGACAAAATTGACTAGACAATCATTGCCGTCATATCCGTCTACCCAGCTTCTTTCACCCCGGTTAAATACGCTGTCGTTCCCGGCACCAGCATAGATAGTCACCTGAGAACCCTGATTACTGATGTAATCGTTGCCGTCATTACCACATATCAGGGTCCTGGCTCCATAGTTATCGACGCTGTCGGCCCCTGCGCCGGCATAGACAGATACACTGCTGCCGGAGTTTTGCAGGTAGTCATTACCGTCATTCAACTCTACATACGCCTGGCTGCCCCAATTGCTGACGTAGTCATTTCCATACCCTCCGGAAATTGAAGCATTCGCAGCCGTAGGACTGTTCTGGATGACATCATTACCATCATTGCCCAGAACCACGGTCCGCCCCCCTTCATTTACAAGGGTGTCCGCACCTGCACCTCCCCTGAGGGTCACACCGCTCCCGGTGTTCTTCAGCTGATCATTCCCGGTGCTGCCGGAAATAACCACATTGCTTTTCTCATTCTTCCGTGAAATTGCCAAATCCCATTCCTCCTTTTATGATATGCTCCAAGTTAAATCAAGATTAGAGCATCATTAAAATGATACACCACCCCTCATCATAAAGCAAGCAAATGCCGCCTTTGCTATCAAAACCAGCGCAGCCACCAGCACGACAAACACCCCCAACAGCCAAGGCTGTTGGGGGTGCCTGTCTTCATTCATTTACGCGTGCGCGATTCACTATTCTTCAAAACAGTCGAGGACGCAGTCCCGTTTTCTCCAAGGGGAGCAGTTACATCTGTACTCATAGGAGTCCCCGCCAGCAACATCCCACTTCCACCGGCAGACATTTCACCAGAGAGCGCTGCCAAATCCTCTGCCGCCCTCCGGGCCGTCAGGGAATCCTGGCTAAGAGATACTGACTCCAGTTTCATGCTGTCAGCGTCGAGATATGATGCAGCATCATCAAAGTAAAGGGAAGCACTGTCCATCGTCATATCATCTTCGTCTGCTACCAGCACCTGGCAGGCATCAACAGACCAGATGCAGCTACTCTCTTCAGATGCCTCCCCCCATGCCTCCTCAGGATAATACGCAACTCCTTGCAAAGGAATAGCAGCTTTGTTGCATTCTGCATTATTTGTGTCAGAAATGATATTTTCAGATTTCTGCCACTTGGTCAAATTCACCTGATTGCCATCTTTATCAAGAATGGTAATCTCTTTACCAGCCACCTTATTGAGAGTGAGTGTATTGCCGGTATTGGAAGTGAGAATTACATCCTTCCCAGAGATTTTGCCACTCTTGATCTTGCCTGCGCTAAGGACAACGACATCTTTGCCGCTGATATAATTATAAATGGTATCGTTACCCAGGCGGCTTCCCCAATAGAACTTATCCACTCCCTTGCCGCCGTAAAGCTTGTCATTGCCTGCACCACCGATAAGTGAACCTCCGCCGCTGCCGGCAGTCAAAATGTCATCCTTAGTCCCGCCGCGCAATACGGACTTCTTGGAACCGCCAGTAAGCTTTACTACACCATTAGATTTTGTAGCATCCAGCACATCAATATCATGGTACAGCGTAGTATTAGCCAAAGATACCGTAGCTGCAGCACTTATCTGCAGAGTATCTTCCTTCTTGGCACTGCCATAATACCGCCGGTTAGCAGCATAAACAAATGTATTTGCCTTATCCTGACGTCCAAAATAATAAACAGCGCTCTTGCCATCAGCACCAATGACATCTACGCGTTTATTAGCCATACCTGTCAATTTTACCCAACCATCGCCAGATTTTAGCGTCACATCCGTATTTGAAGTCACAACGCTGCTAATCTGAGCCTTGTTGTAAAAGCGCATGACATCTTTGCCGCTTTGGAAATTTTTTATAGTGTCTTTTCCCTCACCCTTGCCATACCAGTAGATATCTTTCCCAGCACCACCCTGCAGTGTATCATTGCCTTTCATACCGTAGTAATTGCCGCCAGCTTTGCCTGCCTTGATGGTATTATTATACTGATTGCCCTTCAAAGTCAGTTCATTGCTGTTCTTAGAAGCATCAATATTCCTGATGGTGGACTCATATCCTGCAATATCCAGCTTGCCTTCAAAGGGATTCTTCACCGTCAGCTCGGTATGCTTACTGTTAGAAGTCACACCTTTAGGCAATGCGAACACTTTCTTAGTCCCACCATCCTCTTCCTTTACTATGATAGATTTACCAGCGCCATTCTTGACAGTTATACTGCCAGAAGAGCCGATTGTCAGGACTGCATTAGCACCAGACACAACCGACTTGATCAAAGATGCCCCGGAAGTCAGACGAATCACATCCTCCTCCGGATTGAAATCACTGATTGTATCTTTACCTCCTCCTTTTGCATACACGAAAACATCCTTTCCTTCACCACCATATAAAGTGTCATTACCCTTGCCGCCAAAGAGAGTATCATTACCTCCCTGACCGTAATATGTACCACCAGCAGAACCTGCATATATTGCATTAGCCTTGCTATTTCCCTTGATGATAACGCTCTTATTGGCGTTCTTGACATCTATGGTCTTTACTGCTTCCGAATAATCACTGGCATTGAACGACCCTTTAAATGCTGTACTAGCAGTTATGGTCAGCCCATCTTTGCTGACAGAAAGCCCCTTAGGCAATGATTTATCAGATACCTGCCGCGCCATATAACGCAGCACTGCATACGCTTCAAAGCTGCTATCCCAATAATCCCCACTTAGGCCGCCGGAAGAGCATTCAACACCAAAATATTTGTTGTAACTGCTGTCCCCGCCGCCTACAAGGCTGATCAGCCCGAGTTTCAGATAATTCGGCAATTTGGTAAATCCCTTCACATTTGCTGCCAATGTAGCTTCGGTAAGGGCATCCAGAAAATCTCGATCCAAATATTCAACTTCGCCATATCTATTTATTTTACCGTTTTTGTCTGAACCAGATAAGGACATGAAATAATTCATGTCGATGGTCAAGGTGAGCTTTGAAGCCCCCCAGGAATCAGAATTCACATTCAACCTGACCGGTTTATAGTACTTGTAGACAGAATTTGGGGCATCAAACTTAACTTCCAGTTCCGTAACACTGGCACGCCCATCAGAAAAGTTTATTCCCAAAGACTTTTCTATCAAATTCAGGGAATCCTTGATCCACCAGTTATAAAGATTCTTAACAACCAGCCGTTCCTTAGCCTCCAGTGTCGCCTGGTCAGAAGGAAAACCATACTGAGCCTTTGCATACGTGACATTCACCGTCAAGCCATTGCACTCGAAGCTGTTATATTCTTTTGTCTTCAACGCACGGGCTGCCGTTGCTTCCGGCACAACCGACTCTGCCGTCTTCGTTTCTGCACCGCCGGCATCTGAACCAGTAATAGCGCCTGTATCCGCATTGCTTAGATGAATGCTACAATAATCTTCCAAGAACTCCAGCTCTTTGCTCTTGCTAGATGCCTGATATGGTTTTATATCCTTACAAAAACTCTGCCTAAGTGCCTGAAAACTGGTATACCCCAGCCGCTTTACAGCCTGATCCAAAGCCGCAGTCCCCGTTTTGTCTGTGTCAGCCAAGGATTCCATAAATTTCAAGATGACCTTATTCTGTGTCATAACCATAGAGAGGCACTCCTTCCATGAACAAAATTTTCCATATCAAGTCATTTGCCATTGAGCAATTCATCCTTGTGACTATTTTTCGATGATGTTCCTATATTCTCATCAAGGAAGCCTTTCGCCGTAGTGGAAGCATTCCCCACCACTGTCATCATATCGGCGCATGAACCTGTATCACCGGAAAGAATCAGCAAATCCTCTGCCTCCCTCTGCACCGTCAGGGTGTCATGGTTCTGCGATATAGATTCCAGCTTCACGCTGTCGGCATCAACATAGTCTGAAAGCTCATCATCGAAATACAAGAAAGAGCCTTCCGAATCGCCAATAATATTCTTGTACTCAGAAGCGATGTTGGCAGAATACTGCCAGTCGGCCAGCTCATTGCCATACGAATCCAAAATGGTAACATCCGACAATCTTGTGTCCTTCAGTATAAGTTTGGAACTACAACTGCGGTCAACATTCCACAAAATCAAGTCATTGCCACTAACTTCATAACTATTTACACTATCGCTATAACCCAACCGTATACTGTCTTGTCCTCCCTTATAGCCATATACTGTAATCTCATCTGTTGCCCCACTATCCCAGCACAATTTATCCTTACCATTCCCCATATATACTGTATCATGACCACGCCCAGTAGTAATATAGCCCTCGCAATCACTGGCTATGATGCAATTATCCCTATCATCACCATAAATTGAAAAGACTCCCCCCATATTCTTAATCGCCGAGGCATCTACAGAAGCAGTTAGCTCCGGGAGTGCTTCGAAATCAAACAGTGTGTGTGTGTCGCCAAAAGAAGCACTTAATACATATTGTTTTTTGCTGCTATTATATGATATGCCATCTGGAAGTTTTCCGTCATACCAATATGTATCGCTCACATCTGCAAACCTGTTATACACAGTTAAATCCCCTGGCTTGACATCTTTCACAGTCAAAGTATGCCTACCGCTTTTCAGTATGACATCATTACCAGACACAGCATAACTCTCAATCCTGGTGCCACATTCCAAAAGAATCCTATCCTGTCCCTTGGTATAGTTATAAACAACGTCATCATTCATACTGTGACTCCAAGAAAAATCATTTTTGCCGCTACCGCCGTAGAGAGTATCTTTTCCATATCCTCCATACAGTTCCATATCTCCGCTGCCAGCAATAAGCACATCATCCTTAATGCTACCCCAAAGAATATAGTGATTACCTTTATACGCAGTAGCATTTCCAGTACGAACACTTTTCTCGACATCGTCTATGTCGAAGATATAACCAATCTGCGTATTCTCCCCCAGAATCACTTCCGTCTTATCCGCATTATAAGCAGGTTCGGTACCCGTAGGGATATTCCCCGCTACCTTATAAGTAGCCCTTACACCGTCCCCATCAACTACACTAAGAATCTTATCCTTGCCGCCTGCCACACGGATATCGCCTACAGTACTCTTGAAGATAACGTCATTACCTGAGAGTGTGAAGTCCGTGATGGTGCCCTTGCTCATTTTCACCATCATGGTCTTGCTGTCGTAGGTGACGCCTGTGGGCAGGGAGGGGTCAGTGGGCGTTGCAGCCTTGTAGGTCTTTTTCACCTGCTTGCCGTCCGTGCCCTGGATGGTGATGGCCTTGCCAGCCATCTTCTTGAGGGTGAGGGTGTTGCCAGTATTTGAGGTAAGTATCACATCCTGGCCGGAGACCTTGCCGCTCTTGAGCTTGCCAGCGCTGAAGGCCACCAGATCCTGGCCGCTGGTGTAATTGCTGATCACATCATTGCCAAAACCGGAGCCCCAGTAGAACCTGTCCGCTCCCTTGGTGCCGCTGATGGTATCATTGCCTTTGCCCATGAAATAATACGCCGCGCTTTTGCCTGCAGCATCCGTGATATCCACCCGCTTGTTGGCCAGACCTGCCAGGGTTATGGAGCCGCTGCCGGATTTCAGGGTGACGTTGGTACCGGATATGGTGACGCCGTCCAGTTGGGCTTTGTTGTAGAAGCGCAGGACATCCGTGCCGCTCTTGAACGACTTGATAGTGTCCTTGCCGTCACCCGTGCCGTACCAGAAAACATCCGTGCCTGCGCCGCCATAGATGGTATCATTGCCTCCCTGGCCGTAGATATTGCCGCCTTTCTTACCTGCTTTGATTGTGCTATTGTATTTTCCTGCCTTGATGGTAATGCTGTTAGTTTCCTGGGAAGCATCCACCGTACGCACTGTAGAGGCATAATTACTTGCATTCCAGGTACCAGTGAAGGGTGCTTTGATGGTCACGACCGTCTTGGCTGAGTTGTAGGTGACACCAGCGGGGAGATAAGTCCTGGTAGTCTTATGCCCCTTGGCATCTACCACCACAAGGGTCTTGCTGACTGCATTTTTAAGCGTCAAGGTATTGCCGGCATTAGAGGTAAGTATCACATCAGAGCCGGAGACCTTGCCGCTCTTCAGACTACCTGCGCTAAGCGCAATGATATCCTTGTTGCTTTCATAGTTGTACACCACATCATTGCCCAAGCCGGAACCCCACCAGAATTTATCCTTGCCTTTGCCGCCGTTGTATGTGTCATTGCCCTTGCCGCCATAGAGCTCGGCGCCGCCCTTGCCTGCAGTCAGTGTGTCTGCCTTGGTGCTACCGCGCAGCACAGACTTCTTCGCGCCGCCAGTGAGCTTCACCGCCCCAGCGGAGCTGGAGGCATCCAACACATCTATATCATGATACATAGCAGTATCTGCCAAAGAAACCGCGGCAGCCATATTTATCTTCAGCGTATCCTGCTGCTTCGCACTGCCATAGTAGCGACTCCCTGAAGCGTAGACAAAGCTGTTGGCTTTGTCCTGCCTCCCGAAATAATAGGCCGCATTCTTGCCCGCAGCATCCGTGATATCCACCCGCTTGTTGGCCATGCCTGTCAGGGTTATGGAGCCGCTGCCGGATTTCAGGATGACATTGGTGCCGGAGGTGGTAACGCCGTCCAACTGGGCTTTGTTGTAGAAGCGCAGAACATCCGTACCGCTCTTGAAGTTCTTGATAACATCCTTGCCATCACCCGTGCCGTACCAGAAAAGATCCTTGCCTGCGCCGCCATAGATAGTGTCATTGCCGCCCTGGCCGTAGATATTACCGCCCTTCTTGCCGGCCTTGATGATATTGTTATATTTGCCTGCCTTGATGGTTATATTGTTGGTTTCCTGGGAAGCATCTACCGTGCGCACAGTCGAGGCATACTTCGCCGCATCCCAAGTGCCCTTGAAAGGAGCCTTGATGGTTACGGCTGTCTTATTGGCATTATAGGCAACGCCGGTATCGGCCAGCTTATAAGTTTTCCTGGTAATATTGCCAGCCGCATCTGCAGTCACGATGACTTTGTCAGAGGCACCTTTCAGCGTGAGGGTGCTGCCGGTATTCGATGTCAGGATGACATCCTTGCCGGATACCTTGCCACTCGTCAGGCTTCCGGACTGGAGTGCGATGACATCTTTGCCGCCTTCATAATTGTAGACCACGTCATTGCCCTGGCCGGAACCCCACCAGAATTTGTCATTGCTCTTGCCGCCATAGTACAGGTCATTGCCCGCGCCGCCGTATAGCTCCGCACCGCCTGCGCCCGCAGTCAGTGTGTCTGCCTTGCTACCGCCGCGCAGCACAGATCTCTTCACGCCGCCAGTTAGCTTCACCGCCCCAGCAGAGCTGGAGGCATCCAGCACATCGATATCATGATACAGCGCAGTATCTGCCAAAGAAACCGCAGCAGTCCCATTTATCTTCAACGTATCCTGCTGCTTCGCGCTGCCGTAGTAGCGGCTTCCTGCAGCGTAAACAAAGCTGTTGGCCTTGTCCTGCCGACCGAAATAATAGGCAGCATTATTGCCATTAGCATTCGTGATATCCATCCGCTTGTTGGCCATGCCTGCCAGGGTTATGGAGCCAGTGCCGGATTTCAGGATGACATTGGTGCCGGAGGTAGTGACGCCGTCCAACTGGGCTTTGTTGTAGAAACGCAGAACATCCGTACCGCTCTTGAAGTTCTTGATAGTGTCCTTGCCATCACCCGTGCCGTACCAAAAAACATCCTTGCCAGCGCCGCCATAGATAGTGTCATTGCCGCCCTGGCCGTAGATATTGCTCCCCTTCTTGCCGGCCTTGATGGTGCTATTATACTTGCCTGCCTTGATGGTGATGCTCTTATTTTCCCCGGAAGCATCCACTATACGCACACTATCAGCGTAATCCTTGGCATCCCAAGTGCCGCTAAAGGGCGCAGCTATGGTGACAGTAGTCTTGGCTCTGTCATAGGAAATTCCTTCCGGCAGCTCAGACCCGCCGGTGCCGGAAGCAGCCGCCTGTTTGGCCAGATAGCGGAACAGCATATAGCCGCCGGCATATGAATGGGTACCATAGTTGTAGTAGGTGCCGCGAATCGAGAACATTTTCTGCAAATCAGCCACGCTGCCCGTGGTTGCCAGCTGACGGATATCCGAAGCGCGTTCATCGTCGATGCCATGCACCAGCTCAGCCAGGCCTTCCTTGACAAACAGGGGCAGGTTGGAAAAGTAGTCGATATTGGCAGCCATCACCGCATGGACAAACTCATGGGCCAGTGTGCGGTCGAGATAAAAGGCCGTATTCCTGCTGGCAGCGCCATTCACATCCTGCTTGTCGAAGCCGCTGTAATAATACATATTCACCCGCAGAGACAGCTCGCTTGTCTTCCCTGTGTAGGGGGAGTATGAATGCCGGACTGAAGCCAGGGCGGAATCACTACTATTGTAGTAGAACTGAAGGGTAATATCCTTGACCGAAGTGCCTGCCTCAGAAAAATTCAGACCATAGGATTCCTGTATAAGATTCAAGGCCCCTCCGGCCCACCAGCTATAAAGCCGGTCTGCAATGGCCTGTTCATCACTACTCAGGGAATTCCTGTCCGGCCAATGAAAGGTCAGCCCGTTGATGGTGGTCTTGCCGCCACTGGGGAAGGAACGAACAGAGCCGGATTCCGCCACAATGCTTTCAGCTGTTTTAGTTATGGCACCACCTGCATCAGAGCCGGTAATAGCGCCGGTATCTTTATTGTTTATGACAATGCCGCAATAATCCTTCAAGAATTTATCCGTCTGCTCATCATAGTAGCTGTAAGTTCCGCCATGGTTTCTCACATCATTGATAAAACTGTCAATCAAAGCCTGCATATCGGAGAATCTTCCCCCTGAGCTTTTTTTGACAGCCTCATCCAAAGCATCAGCACCAGACAAGGTGGTGTTGTCCAAGGACTGCATAAAGGACTTGATTACTTCCTGGTGAGTTGCCATTCAATTCACTTCCTTGAATATATGTTTCACGGACAGGTCGAAAGCAGTTTCGGCCTGTCCGTGATGTAGTTCAAAATGCCAGCCTGACCAGTCAGGCTCCTAAATATTCCTCTTCACCAGCGAAGAAACCTTATAGCTCTTCTTCCCGCCACCAGCATCAATCACATTGAACGTGGAACTGCATCCCAAATTCTTCAGCATTATGCTTCCGTCCCCCACTGTCAGCACCACATCCTGCACATAGCCTGCTCCGGCTAGGGAGTGTTTCTGGCTGGCATACATGCTGCCTACTTTGCCTGTCATGACCTTGACAGCCTGGCTGGAGGAGTAATCCATGATCTTGTCATTTCCATCACCCTTGGAATAAAGATAGATATCCTTGCCGGTACCGCCATAAAGGGTATCGTTCCCCTTGCCGCCGCAGAGGGTGTCATTGCCAGTGCCGCCCTTGATAGTGTCATTGCCGCTGCCGCCATAGAGGCAGTCATGGCCTTTGCCGCCCTCCAGATAATCCCTGCCCTTGCCGCCGGTCAGAGTATCATTGCCGCCCAGCCCGTAAAGCTTCGAACCGGCAGCTGTTGCGCTGAGGCGATTAGCGCTGTCAGTTCCGTATATGACCAAATTCAATGCTTCATTTTTGGCATTTTTCAACGTAAGGCTGCCCGTGCCTACTTTCAGTAAAGTATCTTTGCCACTGGTACTAACCGAATAGGACTGCACGGAGTCTAGCCGAATGGTATCCTTCGCAGCCTTGTAGCCATAAACCACATCATTTCCATCGCCGCTGACATAGCGGACAACCTCCCCCGTGCCTTCCAAGTAAATTATATCGTTATTGGCACCGCCATATACAGTAACCTTATCCCCGGCGGCCCTCAGGGTGTCTTTGCCGCTGCCGCCATCCAGGACAGTCTTTGTGGCACCAGCTCCAGCAAAGAGATAGTCATTGCCCGCGCCACCACTGAGACTGTTGCTCACGCCGTAAGCTGTCAGGGTATCCAGACCTTTCCCTCCGTTCAAGGTGACCTTGTCCCCCCTGGCCGCCAGCAGGTCATTGACGGAAGTCCCGTTTATCTTCACCTTGTCATCCCAGGGATGGGCCACAGAGGCATCATATGAATCGGAAGACTGCTTAGCTAGGTAGCGCCAGAGGATATAGCCTGCTGCATCATTGCGGCCATCTCCGTTGCTGCTGATGATGCCATTTATATATTGCGCAAGCTTCGAGGGATTTCCCGCCAACTCCCTGATGCGCCCACAAATGTAATTCTCATCGCCCGTCATAAGGGAAGCCAGCCCCTCTGTCATAGAACGTGAAAAATTGCCAGTGATGCCAAATACATTTTGAGCAGGATACGCCAGCCAGGCTGCCAAGGCAGCATCCAGCCCGCCGCCACTTTTGTCCGAAGCCTTGAAATCTCCATAACTTATGGATGCTTCATAACCGCCACAATATCTTAGCTTCATACTGCCGGACTTTTCAAAAGTTATGGAAATGGAGAACGGATTCTTCTCGAATGACATCCCGGATGATTTTTCAACCAAATCAATGGCACCATCCAGCCACCAGGAATATATTCCCTGGACTACCAACTGCTGCTGTTTCGTCAGGGAGGATTTCTTCGGCACCGTCACCGTGACACCACGCTTGGTGAAGGTAGTCTTGCCGGGATATACGGCCTTGCCGGTCTCAGTCACCAGCTCATTCCTGCTCACAGTTTTCATGCCGCCCGCATCCCAGCCAGTAAGGATACCCGTATCCTCATTATCCAGATTGATGCCGCAGTATTTTTTTAGGAACGTATCTGCATTTCCCGCAGCCTGGCAGTCAGCTACGAGACGATTGACCACATCATTAGCATCCTTGAAGGAAGTGCCAGCCTTCACAGCCTCATCCAACGCAGCCATCCCCTGCAAAGGTGATTCGCTTACGGTCTGCACAAAGTTCTGAATGACTTCCTTGGCCGTATAACCTGTGCCGTAATATTTGGTAGAAATATTGCCATTCTTGTCCATGAAATTGATGGCATGGTTGGCCATGTTCTTCAAAGTGATACTACCCTTGCCTACCTTCAGTATGAGATCGCCGCCACTTAAAGAGTAGCTGTCAACCTTTCCCGAAGTCAGCTGGATTACATCCTGAAAGTCGTAGTTCTCAATGATATCAGCCCCATCACCGCTTGCATATTGGAACAGATCCTGCCCACGGCTGCCGTATAAAGTGTCATTTCCCTTGCCGCCGTTCAGAGTCACATTTGCCCCTGCTGCGCCGTTTGCATACCAGAAAGATTCGTCAAACCGGATTTCCTCACCGCCTGCACTGCCAAAAACTTTTGCATTTTGCACCTTGCCCAGGCTGATGACATTCCTGCCGCCTTCGGCATAGATGACAGGACACTCGTCCTCCGCCCCCAAAATGCGGATGGTATCATTGCCACTGCCGGAGTACACAGTCACCTTGCCAGTGTCGCTGTAGATTGAATCATTGCCTGCTCCGGCTTTTATGGTTGTATTAATACCATTAACACAATTCTCTATACGGTCATTATCTGCTCCGCCATCCAGCAAAGCTCTGGCCCCATTGTTTTTTATAAAGTCTTTGCCAGCCTCTCCATATACCCTGGCACGCTCTGCGCCATTATGAAGAGAATCATTCCCCGCTCCGCCGCGGAGCGTTGCTTTCTTGCCATCAGTATTGTTGATATAATCATTTCCCTCCCCTCCTTCAAGCACGGCCAGATTTCCATTGCTTATGATGAAATCATTGCCCAGACCGCCCTTGATGGTGACACTGGTTCCGGGAGCATTGTTATATATGGAGTCATTTCCATCGCCTAAATCGATATGCGCCCCAGCACCGCCATTAAACAAGGAATCATTCTCTGTCCCTGCTTCGATTACAACCTTCTCTCCCCAATTGGCCACAGTATCCTTTCCTGCTCCGCCCTTAATCGTTGCCTCTCTTCCATCAAGGTTATTGCGGATGGAGTCATTTCCGCTCCCGGCATCAATCACGGCCTGTACGCCATTATTGATGATGGAATCATTCCCTTTTCCGCCTTTGACAGTCGCGCCTCTTCCAACATTAAATATTTCATCGTTATTACTGGTGCCAGAGTACACCACGAAATCTTTATCTGTATACGACATAGTGACTCCCTCCCCATGTGCAAACGAATAGTCCACCTTAACGTTCTTATATTATTATCGTAGTAATCAGCCATCAGCTTAAATTTTTTTGTATTCCAGCATCAGCATCATCTTGCCAGATTCCAAGGCAGAATAACGACCCCATCGGCAAATTGCCGACAGGGGCATGTATATTGCGACTACTGTAGCAAGCTTAGGGCACTGCTGTTCTGGTTGGCCTGGGCTGGCATGGACCAGGCGGCTTGTAGGAGAAAAATCTTATGGCTACAGCAAATGGAGATGTGTTAAAATAAAATTATGTTGTATTTAGCAAGATGAGCATACTGTATGTATTGCATTTTAGGAGGATTTTATGGAAACCACACAGGTAGCCAATTTCCGGCGCAATGTCCTGCGCCAGATTGCCAGATATGTCTGGGATGGGACACTGGAGGAAAAGGTCTACGATATCCTGAACATCGTGAAGGAGGACACCCCCCGGGTACGCTGCTGCGTGCACAAGGAGCGGGCAGTGCTCAAGAACCGCATCCAGATGGCACTGTGGCAGGAGACTGGCATCCACATCGTAGAGGCTGCCAAGCGGGCACTTTCTGGGAATTTCGAGAAAAACCTGCCTGTCATGGATGTGCTGCCCGATGCCTGCGACGCCTGCCCCATCGACAAGTATTATGTGACTGACCTCTGCCGCCACTGCATCCAGCACAAGTGCATGGAGCATTGCCCCAAGCACGCCATCAGCATCCAGAATGGCCGGGCAGACATCGACAGGGATATCTGCATCGAGTGCGGACGCTGTGCCAAGTCCTGCCCCTACGGCGCCATCATCGAGATTACCCGCCCCTGCATCAAATCCTGCGCCCTGGATGCCATGAGCTCGGGACCGGACAAGCGCACCTTCATCCACTATGACAAATGCGTCAGCTGCGGCAACTGCCGTGAGGGCTGTCCCTTCGGCGCTTTGGACGAGCGCAGCATGATTGCCCAGATTCTCCTTGCCATCAAGGCAGGTAAAAAGGTAACAGCCATGCTGGCGCCTTCCTTTGTGGGACAGTTCGGAGCCAAAGTACAGCCGGGGCAGATCATTGCAGGCATAAAAAAAATCGGCTTTGCCGAAGTGGTGGAAGTCGCCGTAGGCGCGGATATCACCACCATTCGCGAAGCCGAAGAGTTCAAAGAAAAAGTACCGGGGAAGATTGATTTCATGACCAGCTCCTGCTGCCCTGCTTTTGTGGAGCAGGTGAAGAAGCACTTCCCGGAATTCAAGGAAAACATTTCCGAAACCGCCTCTCCCATGGTTGCCTGCGGACACTGGGTAAAGGATAAAGATCCTGAAGCCCTGACCTGCTTCATCGGTCCCTGCATTGCCAAGAAATCTGAAGCTCTCCATCACCCCGAGTGCATGGATTTCGCCATGACCTACGAGGAACTGGCCTGCATCTTCGACGGGCTGGATATCGACCTGGACAATTTGCAGGCAGAGCCTTACCAGACCACGGCCACAGCCGGCGGCATCGGCTTCCCCCTCAACCGGGGCGTACAGTCCTCCATGAAAGCCCTGCTGACCAAGCAGGATGGCAAAGCAGACACCATCATGGAGTACGCTGACGGCCTCAGGAACTGCCAGGACAAGCTGACCCTGGTGAAGCAGGGGACGCTGCCCATAGAGTACTTCGAGGGCATGGCCTGTGTAAACGGCTGTGTGGACGGTCCCGGTACTCTGGCCCAGCAAGGCCTGACCCGTGTCATGGTAACCAAATTCGCCCAGACGGCAGAAAAGAAAATCAGCGACGAAAACGAGGAAGCCGCACAGGCTGCCTCAAAAACAGGCCAGTCCTGATTTTCAGGCTTTCTCCAATCCTGCCACAGCGTAAGCAGAAATCCCCTGTTCCGTGCCGGTGAAGCCAAGCTTTTCCTCAGTAGTGGCCTTGACATTCACCTGGTCAGGCTCCACTTCCAGCACGCGGGCAATATTATCGTTCATAGTCTGAATATAATCCTTGAGCTTTGGTCTCTGGGCTACAATGGTGGCATCTACATTGCCCACCTTGTAGCCCTTTTCCTTTATCAGCTCCACCACGTGAGCCAGCAGTTTCATGCTGTCTGCCCCTTTATACTTGGGGTCGGTATCCGGGAAATGGCGGCCAATGTCTCCTAAAGCCGCCGCCCCTAAGAGAGCATCGCTGATAGCGTGAAGGAGCACATCTGCATCGGAGTGGCCCAGGAGCCCCAGGGTATGGGGCACTTCCACGCCGCCCAGGATCAGCTTCCTGCCTTCAACCAGCTTATGCACATCATAGCCCATGCCAAAACGCGTCATCTATTCTTCCTCCTTCATCTGCTGCAGAAATGCTTCTGCCGTCACCATATCCTCAGGGGTAGTGAGCTTGATATTGCGGTAGTCCCCCTCCACCACCTTGACAGGCCTGCCCAGCCTTTCCACCAGACTGGCATCATCTGTGCCCAGGAACCCCTCCGCTTCAGCTCTGTCGTTAGCCTCCAGCAGTATGTCCTTCCTGAATCCCTGGGGAGTCTGCACAGCCCAGAGGGACTTGCGGGGCGGGGTGCTGACCACCATTCCGTTATCATCTACGATTTTCACCGTGTTCTTCTCCGGCACGGCAGCAATGGCACCGCCGAACTCCTTCGCACCCTCTATAACACGTCTGATGACCTCAGCGGTAATCAGGGGGCGGGCCGCATCATGCACCAGCACCAGACCTGCCTCCTCAGACACGCAGTTCAGGCCGTTCCTGATGGAATACTGCCGCTCTGTGCTGCCTTCCACCAGCTGCCAGGGCTTCAAGCCCCTGGTCCCTTCCAGGATAGCCCTCACTTCCTCCATCTCCTGACGGCCAGTAACCACAATCAGCTCCCTCACCTCGTCCAGGCGGGAAAAACTCTCCAGCGTGCGCAGGAGAATAGGCTTGCCGCCAAGTTCCAGCAACACCTTGTTCTTGCCCGCCTTCATGCGGGAGCCCTGTCCCGCAGCGGGAAAAATCACACTTACCATAGTAACTCCTTAAAAAGGGGCTGTCCCATGGACAGCCCCTAACTAACCTTGAGAAAAATCAATGTTTAGGTTTGGCAAAAATCATGCGGCCTGCCGCCGTCTGAAGGGCAGAAGTGACCTCCACTTCCAAAGTCTCACCTATATGCCGCTGGCCATTTTCCACCACAATCATGGTGCCATCATCCAGGTAGGCCACTCCCTGGCCCTGCTCCTTGCCGGATTTCACGATGGAGACCACCATCGTCTCCCCGGGAATGACCACGGGCTTCACGGCATTGGAGAGCTCGTTGATATTGAGCACCTCCACGCCTCTGAGCTGGGCTACCTTGTTCAGGTTGAAGTCGTTGGTGATGATCTTGCCGCCCACTTCCTGCCCCAGACGCACCAGCTTGGAGTCCACCTCTGTGATGTCATCATAGTCCACATTGGTGACCTCTACCTTGAGCTTCTTGGACTCGCCGCGAATCTTGGCCAGGATATCCAATCCCCGGCGTCCCCGCACCCGCTTGAGCTGGTCAGCGGAATCGGCAATATGCTGCAGTTCCTCCAGCACAAACACGGGAATCAGCAGCGTTCCTTCAATGAAGCCGGTTTCACAGATATCGGCAATGCGGCCGTCAATGATGACAGAGGTGTCAAGGAGCTTGTAATCCTTGCCCGCTGGCAGCTCTGCCGACACTGCTGCAGGCTTGGCAGCATTTTGCTTGGCCTCCCGGTTCTTGGCCAGCTCCTTCAAGAGCTTGGGGAAGAAGTCGAAAAGCCCCGCCAGTTCCTGACGCTTTTTGATGGTGATATGGATGCCAAGATAGCCCAGCACAATGCTGAAGATTACCGGGATATAATCACCGATAAGGGGAATCTTGGCAAAGGAATAACCTAGGAGATTAGCAATAATGAGTCCGATAGAAAGTCCCACAGCCCCGGCAATCACATCGTGGATGGGCATCTTGCTAAGCTGCTGCTCCACCCAGGTAGAAAACCTTTTGAGCTGCCGGATAAGGTACGGAGAGAACAGGAAACCTATGATGCCGCCCAGAATAGCACCTGTGAGCAGGCACAGGAGACTTGCCAGCGTCAGCTTGAAGATTCCCAAGTCAGTCTTCAGTACCTCTGTGCTTAGAAAGTCCGTCAGAACGGGAGCCAAAAGATGAAACAGCGCCCCGCCTGCTATAGCCAGGAAAGACACAATGAAGAACCTGAGTACCCTGTCTAGCATCTTCTCACCTCCTTTCAGTGAGGAATTGATGAATCCATCTAAAAATGAGAAAAAGTCAGACAGACCATCTCTATAAGTATAGCAGGTCTGTCTGACTTTGTCCAAAGATTCAATGCGTGTAGACGTTCTTATCCAAGATGTCGTCCACCCAGCCCTCTACTTCATCTGGTGTCTTGTCACAAGCATAAACGAGTTCGCTGATGAGGATTTGCCTGGCTAGATCCATCAGGCGGCGTTCGCCGCTTGATACTTTGCGCTGGCGGTCTTGCAGTATGAGGTTGCGTGCCACTGCGGCCACATCACAGATATTGCCGGTTTTCATGCGGTCGAGGTTCGCGTGGAAACGTCTGTTCCAGCTGCCTGAGGCCTTTTCCGGCTTGTCCTCCAGCACGTCTTTGACCTCACCTACCTTATCCTCTGAAATAATGTCTCGCAGACCGATGTTGTCCACATTATCGGTTGGAATCATCACTTTCATGTTGCCTAATGGCATTTGGAGGACATAATAAGATTTTCCTTCGCCGAGGACTTCGCAATTCTCAATGCCTGCAATAACCCCCGCGCCGTGCATCGGGTAGACCACCTTGTCACCTACATGCAACAAACAACCACCTCCCCGAAAAGCAGTTCATCGCTAGCCTGTTTACATTATAACACACGCTTTCCAAAAAAGCAAAATAATAAAAATATTTTATTTTAACACGCAGTATTAACTTCGTCAACCTGTGCACATAATGAAAGCAGGCGCACGCCGCCTCTAAAAGGCAGCTGTGCGCCTGCTTTCATATTTCATGATAACCTGTCTTAACCTTCCACGTAATGACTGAAGCTGCCAATAACCAGCTGGGGGAACTCGGCTTTGAGGGTTTCCAGGAATTTCCTGGTACCCACAGCCTTGCCTTTGGCCTCAGGCATGATAGCCAGGAAAGCGTCCGGGTCTATGTTGAGGTTCCTCACCTGTATCATCTGCACTGGCAGCTCACGGAAGAACTCCTGCCAGGCGGCCAGTTCCTCTTCCCTGTCGTTGTAGCCGGGGAAATAAAGGAGATTCAGGGAGACATAGACCCCCTTCTCCAGAGCGTAGGCAATGGACTCCTTGACATTTTCCAAATGATAGCTGGCCCGATAATAGGCATCGTAGCCCTCGGGGCGGGCACTGATGATGGAGACCCTCAGGCTGTCGAGACCCGCATCAATGATCTTCTTCACGCCTTCAGTCCAGCCCACGTTGGAATTCATATTGATCTGGCCTTTGCTGGTCTTGGCGCGAATCAGCTTGATGCCTGCAGCGATATTATCTGCTGCCAGGCTGGGCTCTCCCTCACAGCCCTGGCCGAAGCTGATGATGCCGTCCGGGGCCACTGTCAGGTGGTAGATGCCTACCTCTGCTATCTCCTCCGGTGTAGGCCGGAAGGTGATGCGGCTCTGGGGAGAAGGGCAGCACTCTGCAGGCTGCAGGGAAATGCAGCCAAAGCAGTTGGCATTGCACACAGGGGAGGTGGGAATACCACACTCCCAGCGACGGTAGAAAAGATTCTGAGCGGTGCAGCAGTGCCAGTTGAGAGAGCACCCTGCCACCTGCTCTACAATGCGGTTGTTTGGCAAATCCTTTTTGGTGCGCTTCACCAGCTTCTTAAGCTCTGCCGTATTATAGTGTACCGGGTCCCACTTGTCATTTTCGTCGGTGTAGAGGGCGGCACAGTAAAGCTCATCCTTATACACCACCACCGCCGTATAGCCGTACAGGGGCAGGCGCTCTGCCTCCTCCTCCCGCTCATAGGCGGGCAGGAAAAGGCGGGTGTAGCCGGCAGGCAGGATGGCAGACACTGCCTGTCCCGCAATGGGCAGCACCTCCCCCTCAGCCGTCATGCCCACGGCCTGATGGCCGGGCAGGAGCATCAGGTCTGCACTCTCCGGCAGGGGTATCAAATCCTCAGGCTTCAGTTCCACATTAGTGCTGCCAGTGCGCCCCATGCCCCTCAATCCCGGTGCATCCAGGATATTTCCTTCCTCGTCAGCGTACACCGCCGTGATGATATCGCTCATGCTGCTCCTCCTTCCTGTGCTTCCTTGCTTTCCTGCTTCTCCAGCTCAGCCTTTTGCTTCTGCTTCTTCACCTTCTTGGGATTGTAAAGGTTCATGGCCTTGTCAGTATCCTCTGTAACTATGCACTCCACCGCAGGCAGCAGGTACTGGATAGCTTCCTTGATCTTCGGCACATCTTCCTCCTGGAAAGGCGCCAGCACATGGTTTATCACCGTCCAGCCAGGCAGGGGCCTGCCGATGCCAATCCTCACCCGGCTGAAATTCTCATCACCCACATGGGCAAGTACAGACTTGATGCCATTGTGTCCCCCGGCGCTACCCTTCTTGCGGATGCGGATGGTACCCGCGGGGATATCCATATCGTCGTGTGCCACAATAAGCTGCTCCGGCATGAGCTTGTACCAGTTCATCAAGGGCCCTACTGCCCTGCCGCTTTCATTCATATAGGTCTGGGGCTTTACCAGCAGGATTTTCTCCGTACCCATGCGCCCCTCGGCAATCAGGGCATCAAACTTTGACTGCCAATCGGTAATGCCCATTTTTTCTGCCAGGGCATCCAACAGCATGAAGCCCACATTATGCTTGGTCTGGGCATACTCCCGGCCGGGATTGCCAAGGCCTACGATAACTTTCATGATTTCCTCCTAAACAAACTGACAGTTGAAGGATATACCCCCAACTGTCAAAAACACATCAAATATTGTCTGCGGTAGGATCCCCCACCAGGAACAGGTACGCCAGCACTACAATGCCAAGGGCAATGCGGTACCAGCCAAAGGCCTTGAAGTCATTGGTCTTGATATACTGGAGCAGGAACTTGATGGAAGCGATAGACACCACGAAGGCCGTGGCCATGCCCAGCACCAGGATCAGCATTTCTGCACCGGTATAGTGAAAGCCGAACTTCACCAGCTTCAGGAAGCTGGCCCCGAACATCACGGGAATGGCCAGGAAGAAAGTGAACTCCGTGGCCACATAGCGGCTGGTACCAAAGAGGATGCCGCCGATGATGGTGGAACCGCTACGGCTGGTGCCCGGCACCAGGGAAAGCACCTGGAACATGCCGATGATCAGCGCCGTCTTGTAATCAAGGCGTTCCAGCCTGTTCACCCGGGGACGGCGGCGCTTGTTGTAATTCTCGATGACAATGAAGAGCACGCCGTAGAAGATCAGGGTAAAGGCCACCACAGGGGCATTCATGAAATGCTCTTCCATGTAGTCATTGAAAGCCAGGCCGATGACAGCGGCGGGCACGCAGGCCACAACCACCTTCATCCACAGGTCGATGGTCTCACGCTTCTCCTGCCTGGTCTTCCAGGAAGAAAAGGGATTCAGCCGTTCAAAGTTCAGCACCACTACCGCCAGGATTGCCCCCAGCTGGATCACCACCAGGAACATATCCATGAACTTCTTATCCACATCCAGCTTGATGAACTCATCCACCAGGATCATGTGGCCCGTGCTGGACACCGGCAGCCACTCCGTCAGGCCCTCCACGACGCCGAGGATGACTACCTTGACAAGCTCTATGATACTTAAATCCAAAGTCTAACTCCTCCTAAATAAGTTGCTTACAAAAAACTTTTTCCATTATAACGCAACTGTTCAAATTTTGCTATAGGCAAAATATACCTAATGGCGTTTCAACAAGAAGATTTTCTTTGTCATAACGTAGTTAAAAAAAGCCCCGAAGCTATAAAGCCTCGGAGCCTTGAGTATTAATCTTTATCTTACTTCTTCAATACTTCCTTCATCACATCAGCCACATGCTCCTTGGTGAAGCCGAACTTCTCGAAGAGCAGGTTAGCAGGAGCGGAAGCGCCGAAGCCGTGCATGCAGACAGTAGCGCCGTCCAGGCCTACATAGCGGCCCCAGCCGAAGTCGGAGAGAGCCTCCACGGCCACGCGGGCGCGCACAGCCTTGGGCAGGATTTCCTCCTTGTAGCTGGGAGTCTGCTGCTCGAAGAGATCCATGCAGGGCATGGAAACCACGCGGACGTCGATGTTGTCCTTGGCAAGCTCTGCCTGAGCATCGATGGCCAGGCTGACCTCGGAGCCGGTAGCGATGAGGATGCCGTCCATCTTCTCGGGGTTCTTGGCCTCGGAAATGACGTAAGCGCCGCGGAGAGCTGCCTTGCCGGAGCCAGCCAGCTGGGGCAGGTTCTGACGGGTCAGCACCAGAGCCGTGGGAGTGCTCTCGGCGGTGACAGCCAGGCACCAGCCGGCAGCAGTCTCAGCCATGTCAGCGGGACGGAACACATTCACGTTGGGCAGGGAGCGCAACATAGCCAGCTGCTCGATGGGCTCATGAGTGGGGCCATCCTCGCCTACGCCGATGCTGTCGTGAGTGAAGACATAGGTCACAGGGATGTTCATCAGAGCTGCCAGGCGCATCATGGGCTTGGTGTAATCGCTGAACACGAAGAAGGTGCCGATATAGGTGCGCAGGCCGCCGTGGAGGGTGATGCCGTTGGCAATGGCTGCCATGGCGAACTCACGTACGCCGTAATGGAGGTTGCGGCCCTCATAGCTGCCCTTGGCAAAGTCGCCAGCGCCCTTCATGTCAGTCTTGTTGGAGGGAGCCAGGTCAGCGCTGCCGCCAATGAGGTTGGGCAGCAGGTCCTTCAGGCGGTTGATCATGGTGCCGGAGCAAGCGCGGGTAGCCACCGGCTTGTCTTCCACAGCCCAGAAATCCTTATCGTTCAGCAGGGACATAGCATCCACCGGTGCATGGAACTTATCCCAAAGCTCCTTCATCTCGGGGAACTTGGCGCAGTAGTCAGCGAAGAGCTTGTTCCAGGCAGCCTCAGCCTCCTCGCCCTTCTTGGCCACTTCCTTGTAGTGGTCATAGACCTCCTGAGGAATGTTGAAGGTCTTGTCCGGCTCAGGCCAGCCAAGAGTTTCCTTCAGAGCCTTCACGTTCTCATCGCCAAGGGGCTCGCCGTGAGCGCTGGCCTTGCCCTGCTTGGCGGGGCAGCCATAGCCGATCTGGGTCTTCACGGTAATGAAGGAAGGATGCTCCTTGTCAGCCTTGGCCTCCTCGATGGCCTTACCGATGGCCTCAAGGTCATTGCCGTCTTCCACAGTGATGGTCTGGAAGCCGAAAGCAGCCATGCGTGCCTGGACATTCTCAGTGAAGGCGATATCCGTGGAACCCTCGATGGAGATGTTGTTGCTATCATAAAGCACAATCAGCTTGGACAGGCCCAGGGTGCCAGCCAGGGAGAAAGCCTCGGAGGAGATGCCCTCCATCATGCAGCCGTCGCCGCCCAGCACGAAGGTGTAGTGGTCAACCACTGGGAAGCCGGGCTTGTTGAACTTGGCAGACAGATGTGCCTCAGCCATAGCCATGCCCACAGCCATTCCCATACCAGCCCCCAGAGGACCGGTGGTAGCTTCAACGCCTACGGTATGGCCATACTCGGGATGGCCAGGAGTCAAAGAGCCGTCCTGACGGAAGTTGCGCATATCCTCCATGGTGAGGCCGTAGCCGAAGAAATGCAGCAGGGAGTAGAGCAGCGTGGAGCCATGGCCGCCAGACAGGATGAAACGGTCACGATTGGCCCACTTGGGGTTCTTGCCGTTATGATTCATGTGCTTTGCCCACAGCTCATAAGCCATGGCAGCGCTGCCCAAAGGCAGGCCCGGGTGACCGGAATTTGCCCTCTGCACAGCATCAGCTGCCAGCACACGGATTGCATTGACGCAGGTGGTGTCGAGATTAGCCAAGGTAAATCTCCTCCTAAAACTAAAAATACTTAAAAGATAGAATATTATACATATCAATCTCAGAGGGGTGTCCCCCTCCGAGTATCAATATCAAAAAACTTTTTACGCTTATTTCGCCAGATCAGGACGCAGGGCTGCTGCGTCTTCCTGATAAACATGGCAGAGCTCTTGCTGACCCTTGTCAGTGTCTATGAGCAGGAGCACCCTGATGCACCTTGGGAGGCTGCCCTCAATGGCACACTGGCGTGCATCAAAGAGCGGCACCAGGTCAAAGCCCGGCAGGCTCCGCACCCCCGTAGAAGGGAATGCCGCCGTCAGATCTTCCGTCATGGAGAAGATAGCCGCCCCGATAGCCTCCGCAGAAATATCATTCTTCTTCAGGAGTTCCTCCATCAGGACTTTGGCGGCATGCCAGATTGCTTCCTTGTCATCAGCAGGAGCAGTTGTCGCTCCTCGCAGGCCACGCATTGCCATGGCCTCACCTTCCCTTCCATACTTATTTACAGCCCCTTGCTGCCTTTGTGGATATCCCAGATCAGCCTGAGACTCAGGATGAAGGCCAGGAAATAGCCAGCCAGCCCCAGGAGAGGTATCTCCATTATCTTAGGCGTCATATTGGTAGTGCAGATGGTGCTGGAGGCCAGAAGGATAGCTGCACAGAGCAGGGCCAGGATCAGCTTGTTGATCATCTGGTCCAGCCGCCTGAGAGGCTCCTCTGAACCAGTCACATCAAGGTTCACCTTGGTCTGTCCGCTCATGGTCATCTTTAGGATATCCGAGATCTGCTCCGGCAGCTGCACGGATTTTTGCAGAAGCTGCAGCCCCTGCCGCTTCGCCTTGTCAAATTCATCATGCCAGTTGAAATTCTTCTTGAAATCCACCGCCAGGCTCTTGGCGAAGATCTCCACAAAGCTCACCTTGGGGCAGCAAAGCCGCATGACTCCCTCGATGGTCAGCACCCCCCGGGCAAACATGGCCAGCCCCTGAGGACAGGCCAGATGATGCACCCGCAGGATATTGATGATCTGCCGTGTCAGCACACCCATCTGCAGGGAGCTGAAATCAAGGCTGCTGTACTGCCCCAGCAGGGCATCAATGTCCTGATAGAGAGCAGTGTGGTTGATGCGCCCCTTGGCCACCCCCAGCTGCAGGACAGCCTCCTTCATCTCGAAGGTATCGTGGCGGGCCAAGGCTATGACGGCCTTGCGGATGGCCAGCCTGTCCTTGGTGGAAAGACGGCCCATCATGCCCAGATCCAGCCACACTATGCGGCTGTTGCGTATCCAGATATTTCCCGGGTGCGGGTCGGCGTGGAAGTACCCGTCTTCAATGATCTGCTTGACGTAATTCTCCCCCAGCCTGCGGCCCAGGATGCTCACATCATAACCCCGGGCCTTCAGCCCTTCCAGGTCATCCATGCAGATGCCTTCCACGAATTCCATCACCAGGATATGCTGGGTGGAAAGATTCTTGTAGACCTTGGGGCAGGAAATATACTCATTGTCGCTGTTCAAATGAGTGAATTCTTCTATGTGGGAAGCTTCCATGAGGAAATCCATTTCCTGCTGGGCAATGAGCCACATCTCATCCAGCACCTGGCCGAAGTCCACCACTTCCTGGGCACCGCTGATGACCTTCACCAGGGTAGCAGCCCGCTTCAGCAGCACAATGTCCTGGCTCATGATTTCATAGATGCCGGGACGCTGTACCTTGATGGCTACCTTTTCGCCGCTCACCAGAGTTCCGCGATGAACCTGGGCAATGCTGGCAGACCCCAGAGCCTTTTCGTCAATGTAGCTGAAGACCTTCTGCCAGCGGCAGTTGTATTCCTGCTCTATGACTTCGGCAATGGTTTCAAAAGGCAAAGGCAGCGCCTCTGTCTGGAGCTTCATGAGCTCCTCGCAGTATTCGGGAGGCAGGAAGTCGGGACGCATGCTCATGACCTGGCCCAGCTTCACAAAAGTGGGCCCCAGATCCTCCAGCACTGCCCGCAGCTTCTCGGGGGTCATGCCCCCCATGACTTCCCGCTTGCGCAGGACGTTCACCATTTCCTTGAGGCGCGTCGTGGTACTGGTATCCTCTACACGCCCCTGGAAAAATCTCTTGAGCATTGCCACGCCTCCGGTTCTTAGAAAATTTAGCTGCTAAAGTCTTACTTCTTGCCGTATTTCTCTGCCAGCTGCTGCTTCACCGTTTCATTGGCAAGGAACTCGTCATAAGTGGTGACGCGGTCCACCACCCCATCGGGAGTGATGTCGATGATGCGGTTGGCAATGGTCTGGACGAACTGATGGTCGTGGGACACGAAGAGCTCAGTGCCCTTGAAGTCCATGAGGCCGTTGTTGAGGGCCGTGATGGATTCCAGATCCAGATGGTTGGTAGGCTCGTCCAAGAGCAGCACATTGGCACCGGAGAGCATCATGCGGGACAGCATGCAGCGCACCCGCTCGCCGCCAGAGAGCACCTGCGCCTTCTTCTGGCTTTCCTCGCCGGAGAAAAGCATACGGCCCAGGAAGCCGCGGACGAAGGTCTCATCCGGGTCCTTGCTGTACTGGCGCAGCCAGTCCACCAGGTTCAGGTCGATATCGTCAAAGTAAGCGGAGTTGTCAGCAGGCAGATATGCCTGGGTGGTGGTGATACCCCACTTGAAGGAACCCTCGTCCGGCTCCTCCTCACCCATGAGAATCTTGAAGAGCATGGTCTTGCCGATGCTGTTGGGGCCCACAAAGGCCACCTTGTCGCCACGCTTCAGGGTGAAGCTCACGTTCTTCAGCACCTGCTCCCCATCCACAGTCTTGGAAATGCCCTCCACCGTCAGCAGCTGGTCGCCAGCCTCACGATCGGGAGTGAAGGCAATGTAGGGATAGCGGCGGGAGGACGGCTTGATGTCGTCCAGGGTGATCTTGTCCAGCATCTTCTTGCGGGAAGTAGCCTGCTTGGACTTGGCAGCGTTGGCTGCAAACCGCTGGATAAAGGTCTGCAGCTCCTTGATCTTCTCTTCCTTCTTCTTGTTGGCATCCTTGGCCATCTGCAGAGCCAGCTGGCTGGACTCATACCAGAAGTCGTAGTTGCCGGCATACTGCTTGATTTCCCCGAAGTCCACATCACAGATATAGGTGCAGACCTGGTTCAGGAAATGACGGTCATGGGAAACCACGATGACCGTGTTCTCAAAGCCAGCCAGGAAGTCCTCCAGCCAGTTGATGGACTCCACATCCAGGTGGTTGGTAGGCTCGTCCAGCAGCAGGATATCGGGATTGCCGAAGAGAGCCTGGGCCAGCAGCACACGCACCTTCTCCTTGGCAGTGAGCTCTGCCATCTGCATGGTGTGCTCATTCTCGGGAATACCCAGACCGTTCAGCAGGCGGGCAGCCTCGGACTCGGCATCCCAGCCGTTCATCTCCGCGAACTCGGCTTCCAGCTCGGACGCCTTCATACCGTCCTCATCGGAGAAATCCGGCTTGGCATAGAGGGCATCCTTCTCGTCCATGATTTCCACCAGACGCTTGTTGCCCATCATGACCGTGCGCAGCACCTCAAATTCATCAAAGGCATAATGGTCCTGCTTCAGCACAGACAGGCGCTCACCCGGAGTAATCTCGATGTTGCCGCCAGTGGGCTCGATGTCACCGGAGAGAAGCTTCAGGAAGGTGGACTTGCCCGCACCGTTGGCACCGATGATGCCATAGCAGTTGCCCGGAGTGAACTTCAGGTTCACATCTTTGTAAAGCACGCGCTTGCCGAACTGCAGACTCACATTGTTGGTTGTAATCATTGGCTGTTATTCATCCTTTTCTTTATCTACACCCATAGGGGCTGAAATTTACTTGCGCAGCATGTCCTTGAACATGGAGAGAATGCTCTGGCCGTAAGAATAGCCAGGGACTGCCCAGCGGCCGTTCAAATCTTCCCAACGGCCCAGAGTACGCTTGCCATAGGAGGAACGCACCAGCTGGTAACGGGGATCCACCACCGCTTCCACGGGCTTCCTGGTAGAGGCATAAGCGAGCAGATGCTGGATATGGGCACGCACGCCCAGCTGGGAGGAAGGGAAGTAGGCCCCCTTCACTTCGGCGCTGGTAGTGCCCAGACCGCAATAGTTGTTCTGGTCAGCAGTTACCGTGCCGCCATAGCGGAAAAAGCCGGTTTCCTTCAGTGCCTGGGCAAAAGCCACATCGGGGCGCACACCCTCACGGGCTCCCTCTTCGTAATAGTACGAAACCAGCGTTTCGGGAGAAACAGAAATTGCCGGGCGGGGATTCACGCTCAGAAGGTAATTCACGCACTGCTGCTGGCTGGCCAGCGGCGTGCCCAGAATCTCATCGTCATCAGCAGAAAGCGTCTGCCGCACATTGAAGCTTTCCTGCTGTGCCTTTTTTTCCTTCTCATTCTGCTCCAGAATGGCGTGGATGCGGGCCTGAAAATCCCCACGGCTGGTGGCGTCCTGCACCTTCCTGTCCGTCATGCTTTTCACATCACTTGCAATTTGCCTGTTCAGCACCTTCGTCTCCCCAGGGCTGCTGTGATGACGGGCAGAAACCTCGGAAGCAGGGGCAGAAACTGCCAGAACTCCCAGCAGTGAACAAGCAATGGCTTTACCGTACCAAAACGAAACTTTCACGAAAAGAACACTCCCTAAAAACTTTACCTTGAACTTGCGGAAAAATATATTTCTCTCTTGAATCAGAGATATATAACCAGAAAATATATGGCAAAGAGAATCGCCAGACCTGTTTCAGCAGGACACAATTCCCTGCTCCTGCCTGCGGCAGCAAAGAGCAGCGCACGGGCAATCAGCCCCGCTCCCACTCCGGCCGACACGTTGAAGGAAACCGCCATGATCACAGCAGCTGTGAGTCCCGGCAGGAACTCTTCAAAAGCCAGGCGGTGAGGGCTGAAATCCTCCAGCTGCCGCCAGATGAGCAACACCCCTGGCAGGACCAGAAGCGGCACCGTCATGGCAGGAAAGCTTGACAGCTCTGCTATAACCGGCCCCATGAACCAAATAGCAGCCAGCGCCAACAAGGCAAAAGCCGCCGTTCTGCCTCTCCTGCCGCCTGACTCCCAGCCTGCGGCTGAAAGCGGTGAAAGAGAAAGGGGCAGGCACCCCAGAAATGCTCCTATCAGGCTAAAGCCAGCCAGTCCTCTGAGGACAGGCCGCAGATTTCCTTCCTCCCTTGGCATTCCCTGCCATAGGCACCAGGATTCCGAGCTCACTGCCAGCAGCATGACCAGCCCCATGAGAAAGAAGTCCAACGTATGTGCCCCGGCCCAATCGCCGCCAAAGGCAGCCTGCCCCAGGACCTTTTCCAGCCCCTCAGGCAAAAGCCCCGGAGCGGCAGGGAGAATCCAGAAGCCTTCCATAAGGGTCAGTCCCGCAATGAGTAGAAAGACCGCCCCCAGCGCCCAGTCAAACCTGGCCGCCAGCAGCACCGCACCCACTATCAGCCCCATGAAACTCCACCAGGCCAGCGGATCCTGAAGATTTCCCAGCATCACAGCCGACCAGGGAGAGGCAATGAGCAAGCGCCCCTGCACCAGCCCCTGCATGATGAGCATCAGGCCCAGTCCTGTAACCAGCGACTTCCTAAGCCACACAGGAACAGCAGAAAACAGCCTTGGCCCTTGGGCAAAGCTGAACAGGACAACACCTGCACAGGAAACCAGCGCCGAAAGTCCCAGCACTTCCTGCCAGCTGCAGCCCCTGGAGATGATCACAACATAGGCCAGCCAGGCAACCATAGGCACCGAGGGCATGGCTATGAGGGGCAGCCCCTTGTAGGCCAGCCAGGCAGACGCCGCAATGCTCACGGCTCCCATGGACATAAAAGCTGCCGTGAAGTCCATGCCCGCCTGGAAAAGCAGGCCCGGCACTGTAATAAGGCTCGTAAGCAGAGCCGCGGCCATGGTCAGGCCAGCAGACAATTCCCTGCCCTTTACCTGCTTCACCCTCGATCATTCTCCTCAAAATTCTCTTTCCTGCATACACACCCTAATATAATACCACAGCCCGGACAAAATTGACAGCACCCCTGCCCTTTTTTCAGCTAGATGTCGACAAAATCTGAGCAACAGCGTTATAATTAAGCCAGCAAATTTATTAGGAGGAATGGCTTTGGCTATCAAGAAATCCATGGGGTGGGTGAAGTTTGCCGCCCTCTTTGCCATCATCATTCAATTCGCCGCCATCCATCTGGCTGACCCGGAGTTTTTGCCCAACCTTTTGGCTCTGCTGGGCCGGGGCGATATACAGGAGACAGCTGAATATATCCAATCCTTCGGCACCTGGGCCGTTTTCTTCGCCTTTTGGCTCACCCTCTGCGTCAATGCCATCGGCTTTCCTCCCGCCATCATCTTCTCCACTGCCAACACCCTGATTTTCGGCATCATCCCCGGCATTGTGCTGTCCTGCGTGGCAGAGACCGTGGGGGTCACCATCAGCTTCCTCTTGCTGCGCTTCTTCTTCCGGGAAAGTGCCGAGAAAATCATCCAGAAGCACAAATCCCTCTCAAATATCGACAAGTACAGCGGGGAGCGGGGCTTCGTGGTCATGCTGATTGCCCGCATGGTGCCTTACCTGCCCTCAGCCCTCCTGAATGCCGTAGGCGCCCTGTCTGCCATTTCCCTGCGCGACTATGTGATAGCTTCTTTTATCGGCAAATTCCCCTCCACAGGCATCGAGGCCATCATCGGACACGACACCATCACAGCTCAGGAGGACCCCACCAGACTGATTCTGGTGATCATCGCCGCTGTAGTTCTGATTGCAGGCGCCTGGATTTACGAACGAAAAGCAACCAAGGTGCAAAACTAAGGAAGAAGGCTTTCTTATGACTCGCAGAACATTTTTGCAAAAAACAGGACAGGTTATGCTCTCCCTGGGCCTTCTCCCCCTGTTGCCCCACAGCTGGCAAAGGGCTATGGCCAGCCCCATGGATACCCCCGTGCCAGGAGCCTACTTTCCCCCGGGTACCAAGCCTCCTGCTACGGCTTCTTTCAAAGCCCTGATCTTCACTGACTCCCAATGCACAAACGCCTCCTATGAGGTATGGCGGGACACTTTGGCTGCCGGCTGGGGCCGCTGTCCCGAAGCGGCCTTCTTTGCTGACTTGGGTGATCTGGCAGACAATGGCGAAGCCGAATGGCAGTGGGAAGGTTTTCTCTCTGCTATGGCGCCCTATGCAAACCACCCCTTCGTCCCCATCATGGGCAATCATGAATGCTACGGCTTGGACTGGAAAAACTGCCTGCCCAGGAAGTATCTCAGCACCTTCACCTTCCCCGGCAATGGCACAGCCACCTTCCACGGCTATTTCTACAGCTTCACTTACGGTCCCGTGGAATTCATCGTGCTGAACACCCAGATGCTGGAACTGGACGGCTTCTTCGGCAAAGACCACCTGCTGAATGCCCAGCTGAACTGGCTGAAAGAGCGCGAAAAAAAAGACCTGCCCTGGCGGGTGGTACTCATGCACAAGGACGTACTGGCCTACGATGAATACCAGCCGGGGCAGGACAGCGCCTACGGCTTCAGCGATGCAGGCCGCGCCCTGCTGCCCGCCCTTGAAGAGGTCGGCGCTGACCTTATCCTCACGGGCCACATGCACACCTACCGCCGCCGGGGGCCGCTGTCAAACTTCCAGACCTCAGACAAAGGCCCCGTCTGCATCATGAGCGGCCCTGCCGGCGACCAGCAATACCAGGTGCCTGCCGACCCGCTTGATATAGCTGCCATCTCACAGCCTACGGAACCAAATTATCTGGTTCTGTCAGTCACCCCGGAAAAGCTGTCAGTGGAATGCTTCACCGTAAGCGGCCAAAAGGTGGACAGCATAACCCTGGAAAAGTAAAACGTACAAGAGCAGTGAGCTTTCCCTTGCGGAATTGCTCACTGCTCTTTTTTAAGAACATATTATACTCTGAAAGTCTGTAAGGATCAGTTACGCGATCTTTATTTGGTAAAAGTTGTAAAGTGCTGTAAATTTACACTGAGATACTTTACTACCTATCATCAAACTACCTCCATAATACTATAAATGTAAATTAGAAAACTCAAAGCCATTTATTTGCCAGCCTCGAGCCATGGCATAATATTCAATGTGCCCCCACAATTTGTAGCAAAAGCTGTTGCGAATGAGTAGCCCCCATCTCAGTTTGATGTTTCACATGTACAATAGTACTTGGAAAGAAGGTGAACATCATGCTGAGATTGCCTAAAGACGGCTCCCACGCTGCTTATAAGCAGCTCCTCTCCCAACGCATTCACAACAGCCACCTCAAGCGGTTCGACAAGAAGAAGCGCAAGCTGGCAGCCAGGCTCCTGGCTCTTGATCTTTCACCCATTGACGAAATCATGCGCCCCTTTCTACTCAGAGGAAGGTCGTCCTGCATGGCTCCCTTCCTCGATGCTGCGTTCCTACTTGCTTTCCATCTGCCTTAAGTCTACTTCCCTCGTTGACTGGGCCGAGCATCTGCGGTCCGATGAGTCTCTGGCCATACTTTCGGGCTTTTCACCCGACCATACACCTTCCTTCGCCTCTTTTTATGACTTCTTCCACCGCTTATGGCCAGGCTGCAACAATTTCTCGCCTCACCTGCGCTATCGCAGGAAGAAACCGCCTAAAGGTAAAGGCAATGGTGAAAAGTCTCCGTCCTTCGACAAAGATTATGCTGCCACCATCATCAAATATTTCGATGGGCATGGTGCCGGAGTCATCCTCAAGAGCAAGCTTTCTATCATCGGTAAAATCTTCAGCCGTATCTTCTTGGCTGGCTCAATGCACAAAGGTCTTCTGAATACCAAGAAGTTGGTTCTGGCTGGTGACGGCACTCCCGTTGTGGTCTCAAACCGTGAGCGCAGCCACTCGACCTGTGACTGCCATAAGCAGGGCATCGACAAGTGCTGACACAAGCGCTGGTTCTCCCAGCCCGATGCCAATTGGGGCTGGGATTCGTCCAGAAATTTCTTCTACTACGGCTTTTTGCGACCCTCCACGAGGTTTGCCTCAATGGAAGCAAGCCTACAACAAGCGCACATCTGCTGAACGGGCCAACAAACGCATAAAGATTGACGGACTGCTGGAAGAAGGGCACCATCGCTCATCTATGATGTGGTATATTCGATTATTCGCCATACTGTCCGTCATTCACATAGATGCTTGGCATGAGCGCAAATGTGAGAGTGCATGAACCCTGAAAAAATTCGATTTTTCAGGGCTGGGTATCCTGCGCCAATTTTTCCATACACTTTCAAGCTACGGTATTCCAACCTTGTATAAGGGCATTTCACATCACCTCAATACCGATGATTGCCAATTCTCATTTAGATTGCCGAGGTTTTCTAATTCACATTTCTGGCAATCCAATGAATATAACCATTTTATACGACTCATACAGATAGTTTATTTAATATAGGTATAGTCTTTACATTAATTTTCTCGATAAACAGCGACTCACCAGCTGTTTTCCCACACTCGCCTGCATATATTAAAAAAGACAATCCGAGAATTTCAGCTCCAGTTACAAATGAACAATAAACCTCATTTCCAGTCAGATATTCATTAAAGAAAACTACTTCTTGTTTCTTAAAATCGAATACCCCTGCTGTGAAAAATTTATTTTCTTCTTTTGTAGAAAAAGTAATCACATATATACTATTAGCTCTAAAAATATCATACCTAAAAAAATTATGATTACTAGCATTTGCTCTAATTGCTATGTCGATAACAGACACTTTCGTAGTCTCAGCAGTTAAATCATAATTGCCACAAATTTCAAAAGCCTTAATACTTCTTCGTTCTTTTTGTTTCCTGTATCTCTCCTTAAATGTAAAATATGAAAAATCTTGATGAATTTTTACTAGTTCAAAATCAGAAAAAGGTTCTGGGCAAAAAAAATTTTTAAATCCTATTTGATTACAAATTCGTCTCCAAGGATTAAACAATAAAAGTTGCTTGAATTCATCGTTTCCTGCATTGTAGAAACTAATGGCAATCTTAGTGTAATCTTTATAATCTATCCATGGTTTTATGTCAGTATTATAATGTATAACAACACATTCATCATTGTACATCATATAACTTGCAGTACTGTTATATGAAAATGGTATTTTTTTAAACCTTATTCTAATTATAAGTTGTAATAAACTAAATAGGAATTGCTCTATAAATTCACCATAAACCTTAATTTCCTTTTTTATAAAAAATACATACAAATCCTTGAAGATATTCGCTATATTTCTTTTAACATATTCTTTCAAATCAAATACTATAAAACCAACATTTGCGGTTCCTATTTTTGCATCAAAAATAATATTATATTCATTTTCTATCTGTGTCACGTCTTTTTTTTCGATAAAATTGCTTAGGCTATTTCGCTTTTCACAATAAGATATGATATGATCACCTGGCAGTAATTCTTCTAAATTAAATTTCTTAACACATAGCATATCATAGTCCATCTTTATAGCATATTTATAACCTCTCTTTTCCAAATAATTTGGTGCGATATAATTAAGCCACACTTCTTTAGGCCATCTTGAAAACGAACCAAAATCTTTTGTATACTCCTCTCCCACATTCTCCAGTCCTACAATAAATATCCCCAACCTCTTACATAAACCTCTTTGTTCGTCAGTAACATCATTTGCATCTGGTTGAAATATAGCAATATCAACCATGTCATTATATTCTTTTACGCTTTTCAATGTAACTATACTCTGATTAATAATTCTCTTATCACCAGCTATGTATACACAAATCTCTTTCACACCTTTTCCTCCCAAACCTCAAACCCTTCCACTGAAAGCTCCTGTCCCTGTGTTTTCCCCGCTAATCCTGCGTAAACACATACAGCTAATCCTTCTATGTTTTCTCCAGTCACAATAGAAAATTCTATATCGCTATCTATACTGTAATCCCTATAATAAATCTTTTTTTCATGCTGAAAATCGTAAACTCCTACCGTGCATTTTTCTACACTTCCTTCAATACCACTTATACGTATAGTAATCTTTTTATTCTTTGCCAAAATATTATACCTAAAGAAATTGTATTTACTATCTCTTTTGGATATAGATATGTTGTGAATAAACTCAACTTTTTCTCCTTTATTGCTCTTTTTTTGTGATATATAAATGCAATCTAGATATCCTTGATTTTTATTCAATTTTATATTATCCTTCTTTAGATTATAGATATCATGCCAACACTCATTGACCGTCAAAGCAGTCTTGCACATTTCCTCTGTTACCTGCCCAGCCACAAAAGTCTTGGCAACCTTATCAATGAACACAAAGATGCTCTTAGTTTCAAAAGAAGTATGCGGATTAGGAGCACCTGCACAGTCGTATGCCCAAAACAGACAATTTTCCTTCATGGTAATACCATAATGAGGTTCTATGCCAAATTCACGACAAAATCTCAATCCATGATGGTTCCAGTCGTGGTCGCACTGAACATTAAAAAGCATGATATGATGAGATGAGCCATTCTTTATGCAATGAATGATATCATTTCTGTGTAAAGGATCAGGCAGATTCATATCAATACCAGTGTATTTGGTGAAATTCTCTGCATGAGGTGTGTCTTGTATGTACAGCCTTGGATTAAGTCCTATAGAAAGTGTATGCGGCATGAGAGTAGAAGCATATGTGCCTGTATAGCCCCCCTGGGAGGAAGAAAAGAATATTACCTTATCTTCCCCCAAACCGAGCCTGCGACATACTGCTTTGATTATGCCTATCGACATGACAATGCAGCTTTTCTCCCTGTCACCATAAAATGAGCCACAAATAATACGCTTGTCTTTGTAATACATGGGGTCTTCCAGACAAAGCATGCTGCCATTGAATAATCTGTGATATCCCCAACGAGGAAATTCCGGCAATTCCTTGTACTGGGCCCCATTGTAAATTACATAGAGATATTCCCCAGGTTGTTCTTTAAAAAGGCATTCAAAATGGTAGCCTTCCAAGTCAATGGCAAACTGTGACGACTCCAGTTTAGCCGCCAATTCTTCTAAACTATCGTATTTACGTTTGCAGGTTAGAATTTTCTTATCATGGCTGTACCACCTGTCTCGAAAATCCTTTATCTCCTTCTTTATATCCATTAGTCCGTGCCATGCTCCTTTCCACTTGCACTGAATAGCCATTTCTTTTCAGAATATTATTTTATTATTTCTTTCCGTATGCTATAATATATCCTAAGAAAGGATGATGCCCATGAGCATGTTTGCCACCGGCCTCAATCCCAAATATCTTGAGCCCATCAAAAGATTTCGCCTGATAGACGATACCTTCTTCAACATCTGCTTCGATGGCAGCCATGAGTGCATGCAGCTCCTGCTGTCCATTATCTTTGACCGCATTGATATCATAGTGAAGGAAGTAATCACCCAGCGGTCTGCCCACAATCTCTACGGCCGCAGCGTCCGCTTCGATGTCCTCGCCGTGGATGGCGATGGCAAAATCTACAATGTAGAGATTCAGCGCACTGACGAAGGTGCCAGTCCCAGGCGGGCCAGGTTCAACACCTGTCTCATCGACTCAAGAGAAGTTGCCAAGGGCACAGACTTCAAGGAATTCCCCAAAGTCTGGGTCATCTTCATCACCGAGAATGACATCTTCAACGCCGGGCTGCCCATCTACCATGTGGAGCGGGTCATTACCGAGCTTGACCAGCCCTTTGAGGACGCTGCCCACATCATGTATGTGAACGGCGACTATCGGGCGGAGGATGCCGTAGGTATGCTGATGCATGACTTCTTCTGCGATGACCCTGACCAGATGCACTACAAGGAACTTGCCCAAAGAGCTGGTTTCTTCAAACATGAAACCAAGGGGGTGAATGCAATGTGCAAGATCATGCAAGACTTGATGAGGGAAGAACGCGATGCGTGGCTCAGCGAGGAACGTACCAACACAGCCCTCGATATGCTCCGAGACAATAAGCCAATGGAGGAAATCATCAAGTACTCCCATCTTCCTCAGGAACGCATTGAAGCCCTTGCCCAGCAGTTGCGCTGAGGCTTTCAGGGCCGAGGTTGCTATTTATGTGCAACCTCGGCTCTTTTTTATGCCTCTGCCTTATCTTCCGTTTTCCTCTTCCAGAACTTGCTGCCCCAGTCATCAGCGAAGTACACTTCGCCATCCCACTTGATTTTCTCCTCAGGAATCCCTATGGCTATGAGGCCTTCCTTCACAGGGATGGCAATCCTCTCGAACCTGATGGCTATGAGCACGCTGTCGTATTCATCTTCATTCAGCAGAGCCTTCACAGGCTGCACAGGCAAGTCGGCAGTGGCCTGCATTGAGGCAGCGTTGCGGTCTACAATCATGACAGGTTCTACATAGCCGTATTTCTTTGCCTGACGGTAGAACTCTGTGCCCACTTCACCAGCGGCGTAGATGGCTACCCTTTCCCCTTCTTTGAAAAGATGAGCGGGGAAGATGTAGCGCAGATGATCCCTGCGGGGCGGGGGCGTCATATCAGGCAAGGCAGTCATGGCACGGAGTGCTTCGTTATCCTTGGATTTTGCAGCTGCCTGCAAAAGTACCATAGAGGTGTCCGTAGTCTGAACTTCATCAGCTGTCTGCCAAGAGGTAAAGCTTTCTGGCTGTCCCAGACTGAGGATGGCCTCGAAGGTACGCTGGCAGTTGTTCTTATCATGGAAACCAAAAAATTTCTCGATGCGCTCCCTGTACTTATCCTTCAACTGACAGCCATTTTCCATATACTCAATGATGCGGTCTACAGTGTGTTCCAAGTCATATTCCACTTCACCAAAGCCATCACGTTCATAATCAAAATAGCCTGGGTCGTATACTTGGCCTTGGAAGAATTCTTCCTTATCAAAATGAGCATAAACCACAGGTTTTCGCATATAGGTGAAATCAAACTGAACAGAGGAAAAATCCGTGACTACAAGGCTACTTTCACCAAATACATCCTTATAAGCCATGCTGAAGTTGCCAACCTTCACCTGAGATGCAAGATTTAATTCATCGATGAATGGCAACATGCGTGGATGAGGGAAGAACAATATCTCATATCCAAGTTCATGTGCCTTAGACAATAACTTTTCATCATTCAACAAGCCATGATAAAATTTAAAATAGGATGATTCCTCATAACCTGTTACCAAACCATCTTCACATTTTGTAGAATAATTTTCAGTACGAAGAAGAGCATTTCTCCATGTAGGCATAATTGCTACTTGTTTTCTAGCGTTATCATTTAGTCTATCATGACGAGGGAACCCTGTTAGTCTTACTATTTTTCCATCGTAAAAGTATGCCCCTTCTAAGATTGACTTATGTTCAGGAAGTGCTGCTGTTACTATCATTGAAAAATCTTTATTATAACGATTAATCCACGCAGATATATCATCCTTTGTAATACCATGCTGAAGGAAAACCTGTTGTTTTCTACTGATAAGATCTCTGTAAAACTTCCGATGTCCCCCAAAAGGATTCATGACATATCCATCACCAGAAGAAGATACTATTCTATCTGCCATCAAATGAAGAATCAAGTGCTCTTCGCTGAGATAATCTACAGTTTTTCCTATTTCCTTGAGCCTGTCAAAGTCCACACTGTCCTTGGAAATAACAAAGTATGTGTCAATCTCCTCATGCTTCTGCAAATAAGCAAACAGCGCTTCTCCATTGTCATCCGCCTTGTTGATACGGTCGGAAACCAGCCATATTTCCTTCTTGAAGAACGGCTTCAAGAGTCTTGCCATGCGCCTACGACGGACGGCTTCCTTACCAATCTCCCCTTGCTTTGCCATCTCCTTCAGCAAGATTTCCTCACGTGCATTTATGACTTCAGGCTCGACCTTAGTCAGAATAAGATGCTCTTCTTCACCAAAGCGAATAAACCAGCCATTTCTTTCGGCGTAGGCAGACTTGAAATCTCTGCCCAAGGGGAAGAAGTCTCCTACCCTCAGGTTATACCTGCGGGTGAACTTCACCCCTCTCAATTCCGTCACCAGACTGATGTCCAACCCCTTTTTTTCATAGCTGCTAAGATTTTCAATAGTGCAATGGAAAGTGTAGGCAGGCAGTATCACCTCTCCCATCACCTCCGTGGAGATATTCCTGCCCTCCACGGATTCGCAAGGGATATCCTGCTGGCCATTCACTCTGAGATACAACTTAACTTCCTCATCCTCCGGTATGCCCAAAAGTGTGGTATATCCTTCCAAGGTGAGACTATTTTTTTCCTTGTCCACGTTGAGGAATTCGTATAGAGTCTTGCAATGTGATATACCAAAGTAAGGGTCTTCCCCACTCAGATACAAATCAAAATCATCCCCAGCAGGGTTTAAGCGCAATTCAGGATTCATGCCGTGTTTTTTGCGCCAAAGAAAAGTTTTCTGCTCCTGCCAGATATTCTTCTGTGCCAGGATTACTTCATCATCTATATCTTCCAGCAAGGAATAGAACAGACTGCAATACTGATTGATTTCTTCCTCAGTCAGCACCTTTTTCATCTTTTCACGACTAATCATGCGCCATTGCAGATCATACATGATATCATGCTGGACAAAAGGCAAAACATTGCCATAATACTGGCGAGAAGCTTCAAACAGATACTTGGCAAAGCGCTCCATATATGGCACATACCACTGTGGATTAGCTTCAGACTGCTGTATGGCAGAAACTGCACCTTGGCTTCGACGACGGTAATAATAACGCGGTTCAGACAATACGCCCAGCATACATCTCTGCATGAGAATGGTTATAGTAACCTTGGCATCTTCTGCATAAGCAAGCTCGGTATCAAAGTAAATGCCTGCTAAGGCTTCAGCTTTGATAAACGAAGATGGCAAACTCAACTGCACTGCATCAGGCTCTTTGGTCAGGTCAATCACTCTGGTACCTTTGTTGAACTTACGATTCAAGGGATGGTTTCCGCTCTTGGCATCAAAGAACTCCATGGGAATGGATACTAAATCCAATTTATCCCCATGCTTTTTAAAGAACTCCCGCACTTTGCTGAGAGTATTGCTTGATAGTTTGTCATCTGCATCCAAAAAATTCACATATTTGCCCCTTATGTACGGCAACCCCGCATTTCTTGCTGCAGATACACCAGCATTTTCTTGATGTATAACCATGATATTCTCTGGGGATAGCTCCGCAAAGTTATCACAAATCTTGCCAGAGCCATCATTAGAGCCATCATCCACCAAGATAAGCTGCACATTATCCACAAAGCCTATATCCTGAGAGATGACGCTCATGACAGCTTCCCGCAGGAAGGGTTCCACATTATAAACCGCCATGATTATGGTGAAATCGAATTGCTTTTCCATCTGTTCCAATTTACTTACCTATCCTTTCATTCCATAATGCAATCATAAACTCTTTCTGAGTTCTTCTTATCTCTAAAAGGAAAAAATGCTTCCACCCTTTGGAGATATTTTTCCTTCATATTGCAGTCACAATTCATGTACTCTATTATCCTGTCCACTGTGCGGGGCAGGTCTTCTTCTACTTCTCCCATGCCCATTTCCTTATAATCGAAGTAACCTTCACTGTAAGTATGTCCCTGGAAGAATTCTTTTCTGTCAAACTGTGCATATATTACCGGCTTGCCCAAATAGGCAAAATCAAAAGCTACAGACGAATAGTCTGTGACTATCAGACTGCTCTCGGCAAAAACCTCCTTGTATCTGGTATCAGCACGGCAGAAGACTACTCCCTCAGACTTCGTGAACTTACTCAGAATGGGCATAACATTGGGATGGGGCAAGAACTTTATGGTATAGCCTTTTTCCCTTGCCTTTGATAGCAGTCTTTCATCATTCAGCAGACCATTGTAAAAGCGGAAAAAGCTGCTTTCTTCGAACCCAGGAGCATAGAGCCATCTGCCGGACTCCGTATCATGCCCCAGCCCCAGAGAATTCCTCCAGGTAGGCATGATAGTGATTATCTTCTCAGGTTTATTTTCCAGATAATCATATCTTGGCAAGCCTGTGAGCTTCACCACATCTTTGCCATAGCCATAGTATTTCCCCTTGAGTACGGATTCATACTCCGGCCTGGTGGAGGTGACGAACATCCCAAGATCCCTGTGGGGCTTGCCCAGCCACCTGGAGAGGTCATCCTTGATAATCCCATGCTGCAGGAAGATAAGTCTCTTCCTCTTGAGGATGTCCCAGTAGAAGGCCCTTTCCCCACCAAAGGGGTTCATGACGAAATCATCCCCTGCTGAGGAAATGATCTTGTCTGCCACCAGCTGCAGCAGTTTGTGCCTGCGGGAGTGGTAGGGTATCAACTTGCCGTATGCCTGCACCCGCTGATAGTCCGGGCTGTCCTTACGCAGCACGAAGTAGCTGTGCTGGTGTCTGCCTGTTTCGCTGAGATAGCGGAAGAAGGCTTCGCCGTTGTCATCTGCCTTGTTGATGCGGTCTGACACCAGCCAGATATCCTTGGGCAGGATCCGCTTGGCCAGATGGTAGGCGCTCCTGTAGAGGATGGCTTTCCCTGCATGGGGACGTCCTGAAGCGCGGAAGTCCTGCCAGAGCTTGATTTCCTGCCGGGTGAAGTCCCAGGCTGACGCCCTCCGCAGTTTCAGCACATTCCCTTCAGTCTCCGCCAGGAAAGGGCCCAGGCGGGTGTAGGCATGAGGGAATACATCCACGATGGGGAAGAATAAGCCGTGATTGATTTTCTTGCGCTCTATCTTCAGGCCCTTGTAGAAGCTGTAGAGCTTTATCTCCATGCTTTCATACTTGCTGGTGTCAATCCTGCTGCTGAAGGTGATGGAGGGGAAGATGTCCTCACCCAAGGCCTCGGCGTTGTCCACCCTGTCCAGGGCGGAGATATCTTTCTTGCATTCCAGCCAATCCGTGCCATTGATAAGGAGATAGGTGCCTATATCTTCCAAGTCCTTTTCTTCTATTCCCACGAAGCCTGTGTAACCTTCAAGGATAAGGGTGTCTCCCTCAAGGCGCATGAATTCCCACTTGGCAGCGCAGTCGGAGAAATGTCCCAGCTGCAGGCCTCCGCAGGAAATGGCTACGTCTTCCCCATCTTGAGCCAGCTTTGATTCTATGCTATGTTTCTTTTTCAAGAGCATGGCCTTATGAGAGGCCCATATATTTTTCTGGGCCAGGATGATGTCATCATCTATTTGCCCAAGCGTTGCAAACAGAGCGTTGATGAATTCCCCGGCCTTCTCCCTGCCAAGTGCATCCTCTATGACCTTTCTGGCCAGCTTGAAGCGCCACTGCAGGTCGTACATGATGGTATACTGGATGAACTTGGGGATTTTTCCTGCTTCATCCCTGTGATTTTCCAAGCTATAGACACATAGATACTCCAGATGCGGGAAGTACCAGGCTTCTTGGGCCGTGCTCTGCTGCAGGGCCGAGCCGCCCCGCTTGCGTTTGCGGTAGTGGTATCTGGCTTCGGAGATAACGCCCAGGGTCTTCCTGCCCTTGAGGATTTTCAGGGCTTCTTTGGCATCTTCACCATATTTCAGGCGGGTGTCGAAGCTCACCTTATCCTTTGCCCGCTCCCACAGCACGAAGGAGGAACTGAGGGAGAGCTGGATGCAGTCCGGCTCTTTTTCCATGTCTATCACTCTGGTGCCTCGGGCATATTTATAGTTCAGGATATGCTCTCCCGTGGCTCCCTCGAAGAAGTGCATGGGGACGGAGACCATATCCGTTTCCTTGGCGTGCGCCTGGAAGAATTCATCTACCAGAGAAAGCGTGTTCTTCGAGAGCTTGTCATCGCTGTCCAGGAAGTTCACTATCTCCCCCTCGATATATGGCAGGGCCGCGTTGCGGGCAGCAGAGACTCCGGCGTTGGGCTGGTGGATGACTTTGATGTTATGGGGATATTTGTCTGCCCATATATCGCTGAGGGTGTCGGAGATGTCGGTGGAACCATCGTCTACCAGTATGACCTGAACATGGTCTTTGAAGCCTATGTCCTGACTGATGAGGCTTTCCACTGTCTCGTTCAGGTAGGGGCCGGTGTTGTAGACTGCTATTACTATGGTGAATCTATAACTCAACGGGTTACTTCCTTTCCGAAATTTTTGGGAAATAATAGCCCTCGTAGAAGTCTTTCTGCAGGTAGTGCGGGCCATCCCAGCGGATTTTTGCTTCGTCTATGCCCAGCTTCTGCAGGTCTGCCTTGATGCTGTCGGCCAGCTTTTTGTCCTGCACCGAGAGCAGTATAGCATCGCAGTCCATTGTCTGGAGGTCTTTGGGGTACCTTACCTCTACGCCTGGAATTCTGGCATTGGGACCTGCTCTGTCTACGGCTCCTGTGAGGGTCACATAGCTGTATTCCTGCAGCTGGCGAGCGAAGTCTTTGCCTACGTTGCCTGCGCCGTAGATTATTACCCGCTCTCCTTTTTTGAAGAGATGCCAGGGGAAGATGTAGTTGGCGGAGACACGGCGGAAAACGGGGGCTATTTCCAGCAATAGTCTGTTGTAGGCGGCTTCCATTGGCGGAAGTTCCTGCAGCTTGTCCTGCTCTTCCCCTGGCATAGCTTCGAAGCGCTTGTGCATTTCCTGAGCACGACGATAAAGGTGGGCACGCAGGGCAGATCTGACGGCTTCATCGTCGGTACGGCCAAGAATCTCCATAATGTCCCGCCAGGCTGCCGCTCCCTCCCGGAAGTAGTCGAAGCTGGCAGCTGTCACCATCAGGGAACCGTCCCGCACCCGCCGCTGATAAAGCTTCTTGTCCGTGTGCATGGCCTTGCCAGCTTCCAGCCAGGCATTTATGCAGAAGACTTCATCCTCACATCTGAGACGGGTCGGAAAGAAAATATTGTGTTCCTTCAAAAGATTGTGGCGGAAGCACATAAGGCAGGCACTGGGGATGAAGTCGCTTAAAGCTACAAGCTCCCTGAAAAGTTCGCTGCCCTTGGCATAGGTGCCATAAGCCTTGCGATAGGAAAAACCCTGCACCTCCCTGTAGCGTTCCCGCTCAAGGCGCTCATTCTCGAAAAGGACTTCTGCTCCGAAGGCCAGAATATCCAGCTGCTCGCGCTCCATGGTTTCAGCCATGAAGGAAAGGCTGCCTGGCGAGAGCATATCGTCACTGTCCATGAAACAGATGTAACGCCCCCTGGCCTTGGACAGGCCCAGATTCCTGGCAGCACCGGGGCCGCTGTGGGGCTGGGTGCATACCTTCATTTTCTCCCATCCGGCGGCATAGTCTCTGAGGAGGCTGACTGTGCTATCTGCGGAGCCGTCATCTACGCAGATAACTTCATAAGCTTGGAAGTCCTGTTCCTTGAGGCTGCCAAGACAGGCTGGGAGATATTTTTCTACGTTGTAGGTGGGGATGATTACAGATAGCAATATTTCTTTCATGGGTCTCACTTCTCAAAGGATGATTTCTCAGGCAGCAATTCTGCCAAGGCTTCATTGATGGCCTTTTTGATAAGGGGGAATTCCTCGGCGGTGCAGCTTTCGTTCATGCTGACCATGGGGCAGCTGCCCTGCCTGATCCCTTCCGCGTATTCCAGATAGTTGCTCTTGTCCATCAGGCACATCTTGCCCTCTGTCCTGCGGGGCACGAACTGACCTGTGCAGAGCTGCCAGTAGCGGATGAGGTACTGGGTCACATCTGTATGGGCGCGGAAGTGGTTGCGGGAGCATCTGTCCAGCACCTCCGGCTCCAGCTCCCAGAGTTTGGCCAGAGTTGATTTTTTTAAGGGGTTGGCCATATGGGGGTCATGGATGCCGCCCAGGGTGTTCCAGTAGGCAAGGGATTCCGTGCGCTCCAAGAGATTCCCATAGACGGGGTTGAACCACTTCTCGTGGTGCTCCTCCTGCATGGCCCGTTTATCGAAGTGTCGGTTGATGACCATGAGATTGTTCACCTGGGTATAGCGGGCCATATGGGCCACCGCCCCCTCTTCTTTGGGGACGATGATGCCCTCCACCGCCTCATCGCAGGGCAGGTCATTTTGGAAATAATAGCCTTCATCAGCCGGCGCCAATGGGAAGGTGTCATCGTTGAAGAGAACAAAGTTATCCGCCAACTCCTTTATGCGGTGCACATTCAGCTCAATGACGTTGGAATTATACGTTGGCAGATACTCCTCAGGCAGGTAGTCCGTATGCCGGACAATGAGCAGTTTCTCATGGTCGGTGCGCAGGAATGCTGGCACATGCCCCCAAGTGATAAGCACGATGCGATGCATCCAGGGCATGAACTTCTCCACTGCCCGGAACCATAGATGTAGATTGTCCCAGCTCTCAAAATGGATGTTGGAATCCGCTCCCTCATCCCTTGGATATCTGGACATGCTCTCTCTTAGTTCCTCCTGCCAGGCCGGGTCATGGTCATCCAGCCAGGGCAGGACTATATCTATGGGTCCGTTCAAATTTACTTACTCCCTGCAAGGTTTTTGTGTATTTATCAAGCAACATATTTAATTATAGTGAGTATTTTTTACTCAGTCAATGTAATTTTATGACACACAAAGCTATCTCCACTAACATATATGCTATGCTTTCCAAAAAGGAGCATAGATACGATATGATTTGGAAAAATAAATTCCATGAACGCATAAATGAACTATGGGAAAGAGCCAAGGACAGGGACTACAAGCTCACTCAGACAGAATTTTCCAAACGCTTTGGTGTCACCAGGAACGCTTTCATCGGCTGGCTAAGAGGTTCAGGCCAGCCTGATGCCGACGGCTTCGTAACAATTGCACGCTCAGAAAATGTAAGCTTGTCCTGGCTGCTGGGCGATGACAGGCCCCAAACCAAAGAAGAGCTGTTCCCCAAAGAGAGGGAGCTTCTCAGTATTTTCCGCAGCCTTAACCATGAGCACAGAGAAGACCTGCTGATGTTGGCCAAACAATTCCAATCGCACTACGCACAAAGCCATGTAGCGGAAGGAACAGCATCTTATATCTGCACTGAAACTCAGTCACATGATGTCTAAAAATATGCATAATAAAAGAGCCTGTTTGCAAAACCGTATCGGTCGCAAACAGGCTCTCTCTATTTGAAGAACACCGACTTTCCTATGAACTCCCTCAGGATAGAATTATTTGGCACCTCGTCCTCCACCGTGATGGGGTCAAAATACTGACAGAAGTCCAGCAAACGCCGGGCCATTCCGTACTCAGGCACCTCTGGAGAAACACTTTCCAGCAAAGGTTCAGCGTAATGCTTCAAGATGCCCAGCTCATAGATCAGGGCAGAGTTGAACATGAAGTCTGCCTCCTCCTGGAAGGGGAAGATGTACTTTTCCTCCCCCTCCCGCACAGCAGGCCACTGATGCAGGGTCTTGAGGGCACGGGCGCCGCGGAACTGGTAGTCACGCACCAGCCGGCGCAGGAGCCGGGCACTGGTGGTGGGAATCCTGTTGTGGGCATCTATGTTCAGCTGAGTCAGGGCGCTGATATAAATCTTGTACTTCCGTTCCCTGGGCACCAGTTCGCTGAGCTTTTCATTGAGGCCGTGAATCCCCTCCACGATGATGGGCTGGTCATGAGCCACCAGCAGATGCCGCCCCCCGCCCCTCTCGCTCAGGCCCGTGAGGAAATTGTAATGGGGCAGGTCTACAGCCTCTCCCTTCAGCATGGATACCATCTGCTCATTGAAAAGCTCTGTGTCTAGAGCTCCCAGGCATTCGTAGTCGTATTCTCCTGCCTCATTCTTGGGCGTGTCCACACGGTTCTTGAAATAATCATCCAGCGAAATAGATACAGGCCGCAGCCCGTTCACCAGCAGCTGCACCCGCAGGCGCTGGGCAAAGGAGGTCTTGCCAGAAGACGACGGCCCTGCTATGAGTATCAGCCGGAGCCTGCCCCTGTGCTCGGCAATGTGGTCGGCAATCCTGGCAATGGTTTTTTCCTGCAGCGCCTCAGAAACGCGGATAACCTCCCCCATCCTGCCCTGTTTGTTGGCCCGGTTGAGATCCGTCACATAGCGGCACTGGAGGATTTTGGCCCACTCTTTGGACTCAGACAGGATCTGATGGAACTTGGGCTGGGAAACCCGGCGGGGAATCTCCATAGTCTCATAGGTATACTGGGTGGGCATGCGCAGGAGAATCCCCGGCGGCTCATAGTCCAGCTCAAAATGCCCCAGCTCTCCGGTAGAGGGACGCAATTTCCCATAGAGGTAGTCATGGTAATTGCCACAGCTGTAGATGCTCACCATTTCCCTGGGCAGCGCACTGATGAGATTCGCCTTTTCAATCTGTCCGCTGCTCTTGAAAAGCTGCACCGCCTCCTCCCGCAGCATGGACTTCTTGACCAAAGGCCTGTCCTCTGCCACAATCTGGCGCATCTTCACCTCAATGGCCCGCACCACTCCTTCGTTAAGCGGCACAGGCAGATGATTCAGCTCGCAAAACAGTCCTTTGTTGGCTGTGAACTGCACCACCACCTCTGCCCCGTAATAAAGCTCCTGTACGGCTGTAATGAGCACGAACACTACGGATCTGCCGTAGATCCTCCATTCCATGGACATAAGCTCCACCTCCGTTTCAGTCCTGGTCCTTCAGTTGATATAGATTTCTGCGCCCTTCAGGCAAAATCCTCTTTCTCCATGGGCAGACAAAAAGACACAGCCATCATGCCTTGCACCAATGGCTGTGTCTTGCTTTGCGTTATTGACTTAAATCTGCTTCTGCGCCAGTTCTTCCTGCAGCTTGTTCTCTGCCGCCAGCAGTTCCTCTGCCGCCGCCAGCTGCCTTGCTGCCTGTGCGTAGGAAGTCCCACCCAGGGAATTTCTGTTTGCCACACAGGTCTCGGGGCTGATGGCCTCGTAGATATCTTCCTCGAAGAGTTCAGAGAGCTTCTTGTACTCCTCCAGGCTCATATCCTGCAGGTAGCAGCCCTTTTCCAGGCAGGTGTGGACAGCGGTGCCGGAGACAGCATGAGCCTGGCGGAAGGGCATGCCCTTCTTCACCAGATAATCAGCCAGGTCCGTGGCATTGGAAAAGTCCTCTGCCACAGCTCTGCGCATGACCTCTTTCTTCACCTTCATGCCACGGATCAGCTGGGCATAGACACCCAGGCTGAACTTCACCGTGTCGATGGCATCGAAGATGCCCTCCTTGTCCTCCTGCAAATCCTTGTTATAGGCCAGAGGCAGGCCCTTGACCGTGGCCAGCATGGCCATGAGATGGCCTACCACCCTGCCGGTCTTGCCTCTCACCAGCTCGGACACATCGGGATTCTTCTTCTGGGGCATCATGGAAGAGCCCGTGCAATGGGCATCATCCAGCTCCACAAAGGAGAACTCCCGGCTGCACCAGAGAATGGTCTCCTCGGACAGGCGGGACAGGTGCACCATGAGTATGGAGGCAGCAGACAGGAATTCCATGATGTAGTCGCGGTCGCTGACTGCATCCAGGCTGTTGCCGTAAATCTGCTGGAAGTTCAGCTGCCTGGCCACCAGTTCCCTGTCAATGGGGAAGGTGGTGCCAGCCAAAGCGCCTGCTCCCAAAGGCATGATGTCCGCCCTCTGGTAGACGCCCTCAAAGCGGGCGAAATCACGGGAGAGCATGCCGAAGTAGGCCAGCAGATGATGGGCAAAGAGGATGGGCTGTGCCCGCTGCAGGTGGGTGTAGCCGGGCATGATCACATCCTGATTGGCCTTGGCTGTCTCCACCAGGGCGGCCTGCAGATTGAGGATCTCCCTCAGCACGGCTACGGTCTCACGGCGGACATACATGTGAGTGTCCAAAGCCACCTGGTCATTGCGGCTGCGGGCGGTATGGAGCCGCCCCCCTGCCTCGCCGATGGCTTCCGTCAGCCGCTTTTCGATATTCATGTGGATATCCTCAAGGTCCACGGAGAAGTCAAACTCCCCCGCCTCAATCTGCCCCTCGATGTCCTTCAGCCCCGCCAGGATTGCCCCGCAGTCATCCTCGGAGATGATCCCGCATTTGGAAAGCATGATGGCGTGGGCAATGGACCCTGCAATATCCTCATGATACATGCGCTTGTCAAAGTTTATGGACGCCTGGAACTCATTGACCATTTCATCAACGGTCTTGGTGAAGCGTCCTCCCCACATGGCCTCACTCATTTCTCATTCTTCTCCTGCATGAGGGCACGGACCTTCAGGGGCAGGCCAAAGAGGTTAATGAAGCCCGTAGCATCAGCCTGGTCGTACACATCATCATGCTCGAAGGTGACAAACTCCTGGCTGTAGAGGGAATAGGGAGAAGTGGAGCCAGCGGAGATGATGTTGCCCTTGTAGAGCTTCAGGGTCACGGTGCCGGTGACAGTCTGCTGGGTGCTCTCCACGAAGGCAGCCAGGGCCTCACGCAGCTGGCAGAACCACATGCCGTCATAGACCAGCTCGCCGTAGCGGATAGCCAGGCCTTCTTTGTAATGATAGGTGGCACGGTCAAGGCAAAGGTACTCCAGCTCGCGATGTGCATAGTAGAGCAGGGCTCCGCCGGGATTCTCATAGACGCCGCGGGACTTCATGCCCACCAGGCGGTTCTCGCAGATATCCACGATGCCCACGCCGTTGCGGGCGCCGATCTCGTTGAGCTTGGTGAGGAGCTCCACAGCACCCAGCTTCTCGCCGTTGACAGCCACAGGCCTGCCCTTCTCGAAGCAGATCTTCACATACTCGGGCTTGTCCGGGGCATCCTCGGGAGCCTTGGAAATCAGGAACATGCTGTTCTTGGGCTCGTTGGCAGGATCCTCCAGGTCAGAACCCTCATGGGAGAGATGCCAGATATTGCGGTCCATGCTGTAGGTCTTGTTTTCCGTAGCCACGGGGATATCATGCTTCTTGGCATACTCGATCTCAGCGCTGCGTGAATCAAGATCCCATTCACGCCAGGGAGCGATGATGGTGAGGTTGGGAGCCAGAGCCTTGACGGTCAGCTCGAAACGCACCTGGTCGTTGCCCTTGCCAGTAGCGCCATGAGCGATGGCATCCGCACCTTCCTTCTTGGCCACATCCACAAGCCACTTGGCAATCAGGGGACGGGCGAAGGAGGTGCCAAGCAGGTACTTGCCCTCATAGACAGCCCCGGCCTGCAGGGTGGGCCAGACGTAATCAGTCAGGAACTCCTCGGTGAGGTCTTCCACATAGACCTTGGAAGCGCCGGACTTCAGGGCCTTGTCATGGACCACATCCAGCTCATCACCCTGTCCGATATCGCAGCAGCAGGCGATGACTTCGCAGCCGTCATAGTTCTCCTTGAGCCAGGGAATGATGACGGAAGTGTCCAGTCCTCCGGAATATGCCAGAACAACTTTGCTAACCTTTGCTTTTGCCATAGTAAGCATCTCCTTTTATCATGATGTCTATGTAAATCTTAGTGAAACCTGATTCAGCTGCCCATCAAGAGCGCCATGATGGCCTTCTGGGTATGGAGGCGGTTCTCTGCCTCGTCAAAGATGACATCTGCATTGGCCTCCAGCACTTCCTCGGTGATTTCCTCACCGCGATAAGCAGGCAGGCAGTGCATGACGATGGCCCGCTTGTCAGCGTGAGCCATGAGCTCTTTGTTCACCTGATAGGGAGCGAAGATCTTCTTGCGCTCATCATGCTCCTCCTCCTGCCCCATGCTGGCCCAGGTGTCGGTCACCACGATGTCGGCACCCTTGACAGCTTCTACAGGATCAGTCACCAGGCTGATGGAAGCCCCCGTGGCCTTGGCATCCTCCATGGCCTGCTTCGTCACCGTCTCATCAGGGCGATAATTCTCAGGCGTAGCCGCCACGAACTCCATGCCCGCCTTGGCACAGCCGTACATGTAGGAATTGGTCATGTTGTTGCCATCACCCACATAGGCCATCTTCAGACCCTTGAGGTTCTTGCCCTTATGCTCCCTGATGGTAAGCAGGTCGGTAAGCACCTGGCAGGGGTGCAGGAGATCCGTCAGCGCGTTGATGACGGGGATATCTGCATACTCTGCCAGCTCCACTACCCGCTCATGGCCATAGGTGCGGATCATGATGCCGTCCAGATAGCGGGACAGCACCCTGGCCGTATCCTTGATGGGCTCGCCGCGCCCCAGCTGCAAGTCGCGGTTGGACAGGAACAGGGCCTGTCCTCCCAGCTGATACATGCCGGTTTCAAAGGAAACCCTGGTGCGGGTGGAGGACTTCTCAAAAATCATGCCCAAAGTCTTGCCAGAGAGCAGCTTATGCTCAATGCCGGCTTTCTGCTTGGCCTTAAGCTCTGCTGCCAGAGCCAGTATCTCCTCCACTTCCCCCACTGTAAGTTCGTGGATAGAGAGCAAATCCCTGCCTTTTAACATAAAAATCCCCCAAATCAGTTGTATTTGGGCAACACTTTCTCAAGTGCCCCGATAACTTCGTCTACATGTTCCTCCGTGATGATCAAAGGAGGAATAAAGCGCAGCACCTTGCCTACGGTGCAGTTGATGATAACGCCTTCGGCCAGGCAGTCGTTCACGATATCCCTGCCGATATTATCCTTGGAGAGCTCCGCCCCCAGGATCAGCCCCTCGCCCCTCACTTCTTTGATAAGGGAGGGGAACTTCTCCTGCAGCTTGACCAGCTGTTGCTTGAAATAGCCGCCCACCTTCTCAATCTGCCCCAGGAACTCCGCCTTGGGCACTGTATCCAGCACCACATTGGCTGCGGCACAGGCCAGAGGATTGCCTCCGAAGGTGGTGCCGTGATCGCCGGGTTTCATGACCTTGGCCACTTCCCCCCGGGCCACAAAGGCACCGATGGGCACGCCGCCAGCCAATCCCTTGGCCAGGGTCACGATATCCGGCTTCACCCCGTACTTGTCATAGGCGAAGAATTTGCCGCTTCTGCCGATACCAGCCTGTATCTCGTCAAAGATCAGCAGGGCCCCGTGCTTGTCGCAAAGCTCCCGCACCTTCTGCAGGTAGCCGGGATTCGGAGGATAGACACCGCCCTCACCCTGAATGGTCTCCAGCATGACGGCGCAGGTCTTGTCACTCATCATGCTCTCAAGCTCAGCTATATCGTTGTAATGCACATAGTCAAAGCCCTCCGGCAGAGGCCCTACCCCCTCCTGATAGTGGGGCTGGCCTGTAGCTGTAAGGGTAGCCAGGGTCCTGCCATGGAAGCTCATCCAGGCTGTGATAATCTGGCTCTTCTCAGGGTCCTTGGCATGGGCGAATTTCCTGGCCAGCTTGATGGCCCCTTCGTTGGCCTCAGCACCGGAGTTGCCAAAGAACACCTTGGCGTCCTCAAGGCCGCTGAGCCTGGCCAGCTTGTCTGCCGCATCCGCCTGGGGCTGGGTGTAGTAAAGGTTGGAGCAGTGCAGCATCTTGCCAGCCTGCTCTGACACTGCCTTTACCAGCGCCGGGTGATTATGTCCCAGCACATTGACTGCAATGCCCCCCAGGAAATCCAGGTATTTCTTGCCGTTATGGTCCCAGACATAAGCGCCTTCGCCGTGGTCCAGCACTATTTCATAGCGGTTGAACACCGGCAGGTAACCTGCCTTGTCCTTGGCCATTATCTCTTGATCAGTTTCCCGCATAATCTGCTCCTCTCAGCGTACCACCTGGGTACCAATACCCTTGGCAGTGAACATTTCCAGAATGGGAGAATGTCCCAGACGCCCGTCGATGATATGGGTCTTGCCAGTGCCCATGGAGAGGGACTTAAGGCAGGCTTCCACCTTCGGGATCATGCCCCCGGCAATAATGCCCTCCCTTATATATGCCTTGGCTTCTTCCATATGCAGGGTGGAGATGAAGGAGGACTTGTCGTTGAAGTCCTTGTAAATCCCTTCCACATCTGTCAGCAGCAGCAATTTCTCCGCCTGCAGGGCTCCTGCCATCTCCGCCGCCACATAGTCGGCGTTGATATTGTAGCTCTCGCCGTTCTCGCCCACACCGATGGGGGCCACCACAGGCACATAACCGCGGTCCAGGAGGTCTTCGATAATGCCAGTCTGGATTTCTTCAACCTCGCCCACATAGCCGATATCTACCTGCTTTTCTGCCTCGCCCTCGTAGACGGTGGCCATTTTCTTCCTGGCTTTGATAAGGCCCGCGTCCTTGCCGGACAGGCCCACAGCCTTGACTCCCCGGCGGTTCAGCAGGTTCACGATCTCGGAGTTGATCTTGCCGTCCAGCACCATTTCCGCGATTTCCACGGTTTCCTCATCGGTGACCCGGAGGCCTGCCACAAAGGAGCTTTCCTTGCCCACCTTCTTGAGGAAGCCCGTGATTTCCGGGCCGCCCCCGTGGACAATCACCGGACGGATGCCCACGTATTTCATCAGGGCAATGTCCTGCATGACCTTTTCCTTCAGCTCCTCGCTGACCATGGCATTGCCGCCGTACTTGATGACGATGGTCTTGCCATAAAATTCCTGTATATAGGGCAGGGCCTCCACCAGGACCCCTGCCTTATCCTCTGCAGAAAAATCCATGGTTCCAGCCTCCCTCAGGTGTGATACTCGCCGTTGATCTTCACATACTCATAGGAGAAATCGCAGGTCCAGACCGTAGCCTCAGCCTCGCCCAGGCCCATGTCAATGTCGATGAAGATATCCTTCTGGCTCATGACCTGCTTCAGGGCCTCCTCGTCATGCTCCGCACCCACGCCGTAAGCATAGACAGGAATGCCGCCGAACTTCACCACGGTCTTCTCAGGCACCATCTCAACTCCGGCATAGCCCACAGCGCAGATGACCCGGCCCCAGTTGGGGTCTTCCCCGAAGAAAGCCGTCTTCACCAGAGGGCTCTTGGCCACGCTCATGGCAATGGTCTTGCCGTCAGCAAAGTTCTTGACACCGGAAACGTGCACCGTCAGGAACTTGGTAGCACCCTCACCGTCAGCGGCAATGCGCTGGGCCAGGCCCTGGCAGAGCTCCTGCAAGGTAGCCTTGAACTTCTCGTAGTCGGCACCCTCAACCTTGATCTCTTCGTTGCCTGCCTCACCATTGGCCAGCACAATCACCATGTCATTGGTGCTCATGTCGCCGTCAATGGAAATCATATTGAAGGAAACCTCGGTGATTTCCGACAGGGCTTTCTGCAAAAGTTTCGAGTCGATAGCCGCATCCGTGGTGATGAAGCAGAGCATGGTAGCCATGTTGGGCTGGATCATGCCGGAGCCCTTGGCGATGGCGCCGAAGCGCACCTTCTTGCCCCCCAGCTCAATCTCAGCAGCACAGGACTTGGAATAAGTGTCCGTGGTGATGATGGCCTTGCCTGCAGTCTCGCTGCCATGCTCGGAAAGCTCGCTGACAGCCTGCTTGATGCCGGCTTCCATCTTCTCCATGGGCAAATTCACACCGATGATGCCCGTAGATGCTACCACCACATCCAAAGGCTCGCAGCCCAGCGCCTCAGCGGTGATAGACTGCATGGCAGCGGCATCCTTCGTGCCCTGCTCGCCGGTGCAGGCATTGGCGCAGCCTGCATTGGCGGTGATGGCATGTGCCTTGCCCGTAGCCACTACCTTCTTAGAAGCGAAAACCGGCGCTGCTGCCACCGCATTCTGGGTGAAGACACCGGCCACGCTGGCCTCCTTCTCCGTATAGATGACAGCCACATCAAGGTTGCCGCTCTTCTTGACGCCGGCCTTGACACCAGCGGCCTTGAACCCCTGAGGATAAGTGACACCGGCCTTGCACATTGCTTCGCTGAACATATCTGACATATCTTGAACCTCCATAATTATCTATCAAGGATACATGGGCACCATATCCAGGCCCGTCTTCTCATCAAAACCGCAGGCGATATTGAAATTCTGCACTGCCTGCCCTGCGGCTCCCTTCACCAGATTGTCAATGGCAGACATGACGATTACCCGCTTCGTGCGCTCGTCTACATGCCAGCCCAAGTCGCAGTAGTTGGAACCGCGCACCTCCTTGGTGGAAGGATAGGCCCCCAAGCCCCGCAGCCTGATGAAGTGTTCCTCACCGTAAAGCTTATCGAAAGCCTCATTGACCATTTCAGTCGTAACACCGGGCTTCAGGGTTGCATAGCAAGTGGAAAGAATGCCCCTGGACATAGGAACCAGATGCGGCGTGAAGTTTATGATAGTCTCCTCACCGGAAAGATCCGTCATGGCCTGCTCGATTTCCGGCGTATGCCTGTGCTTGCAGGCATTGTAAGCCCGGAAATTATCGTAAAGCTCCGGGAAGTGGTTGGGCACCTTGGCCCCACGGCCTGCCCCGGAGACGCCGGACTTGGCATCCACGATGATGGTGTTCACCTCAATCAGGTGTTCCTTGGCCAGTGGTGCCAAAGCCAGGATGCTGGCAGTGGTGAAGCAGCCCGCATTGCCGATGATCTTGGCATCCCTGATCTTGTCCCGGTAAAGTTCCGCCAGGCCGTAGACCCTGGGCGCATCTTTATGAGTATGGGGCACATGATACCAGGCTTCATAGACCTCTGTATCATCGAACCTGTAGTCTGCCCCCAGGTCGATAATCCTTACTGGCAGGTTTTCCAGCTCCTGCCCCACCTTCATGGCATGGCCATGGGGAAGGCCTATAAAGACGAAATCGCTGTCCCTGCCGATGGACTCAATCTCCTTCATGCTCTCAAGCTGCATATTATACAGTCCTGAAAGATGCGGATAAAGGCTGTCAATCTTCTCTCCCGTGTGGCTTTCAGAAGTGATGTGCACCACCTGAGCCTCAGGGTGGCTGTAGAGCAGTCGCAAGAGCTCTGCCCCTGCATAGCCCGTGGCCCCCAATACGCTTACCTTCATAAACTCTCCCCCTGACCTGTACACCTTGAAAGGACTTGCGGTATTGCCGCTACCTCTCTCAAGTGTACCCTGTAAACTTATAAGCATAATTATACAACCATAATGTATATTTTTGCAATAGTCCCCTGAGAATTTTTTTCTTTCTGCGAAAATTCTCCTCTAAAATGAACAGATTGGAGTATAATAGGAGAGAATCTTCCTAAGGAGGGGACTATGAAAAAAACAACCAAACGCAAGGGAACCGGGAAAAAAGTCATCAGGCGGCGCGTGAAGCCCCTGCGCTTCCTGGCCCTGCTTGCCATCCTATTTTTTATCGCCTTTGCCTTTTCCGGCGGGCTGATGGTTTTCTCTCCCCGCACCTGGCAGGGCGTAGGTGATTTCCTGCCGAAGCTGGAAAAGCGCCTGCCCGCCATTGCCTCAGATACTGCCGAGGAACTGAGCGGCAGCGACAGGCTCTCCCGCTTCTTCTTCCTGCACCGGGCAGTGGAGGCCAGGCTGGACAAGGAAAACTACGTGCGCCTGAAAGATGTGCCGGAAAATATGCAGCACGCCATCCTGGCGGTAGAAGACCGCCGCTTCTACACCCACTACGGGGTGGACTTTGAAAGCGTGGCCCGGGCCTCCCTGGTAAATCTGCAGTACGGAGAAATCCAGGAAGGTGCCAGCACCATCACCCAGCAGCTGGTGAAAAACCTCTTCCTTTCCCATGAGCAGACCTTCGGCCGCAAGGGCGAAGAACTGCTGCTGGCCCTTGATATGGAAGCCAGCTATGAAAAAGACGAAATCCTGGAACTCTACCTCAACACCATCTACTACGGCTCCAACTTCTATGGCATCCAGGCCGCCAGCCTGGGCTATTTCGACAAGCAGCCCAGAGAGCTGAATCTCTCAGAAGCAGCCATGCTGGCAGGCCTGCCCAACGCTCCCTCCCTTTACTCCCCCTACGTGGATTTCAAGATGGCCAAGAAGCGGCAGATCGTAGTGCTGGACGCCATGGTGCGCAACGGCTTCATAGATGAAAAGACCGCAGAAGATGCCAAGATAAAGCCCCTTTACTTTGCCCGCTGAACTGCAGGCTCCATAAATGCACAAAAGAGACAGCGCCCTGATGACGCTGTCTCTCTTGCATTTAATATTTTCCCTTGAGTTCTTTCTTGAGCTGCTTCTCTACAGCACGGTCAAAGTGCTTGTAGAACTGCTCACAGAAATTGGCATAGGTTTTCTCAGTATCGCCTTCATTTTTGTTGGCACGGATTTCATAGCTGTAAAGGAGCTCATTGGTGCCAACCTTGAACACATCAAAAAAGAAGCTGGTGCGGCTGTTGTTGGCCACAGTCAAAATAACATAGGCATCAGCCAGATCGCCAAGGCTCTCCTTGAAAATCTTGCCAGCCTGACGGCGCTCCAGGACCCTGACATCCACCCCCTTGGTTGCCCTGATGTTATCTGCCACCGTGTCATAGGACACCACATGATTGCGGGTCACACGGCTGGCATCATAGACGATCTTGGTGAGCATATCCTTACTGGGCGCATTGGCAGCAACAGGCTGATAAAGCGGAGCTCCCACGGCAATGCGATGGATCGAGGTAATATCTGCTCCCTCAATAAGGGTTTCCTTCTCTGCATTTGCAAACGCTACCTGAGTGCTAAGCACTACCATGCAAGCGATGACCAGCATTTGGATAATTTTTCTCATGAATTGCTTCCTCCTGCGTATATAGATTTCCTGCTTGCGCCGGTGTCTTGCCCCCGGCTAGCACTATCTATTATTTTACTACACTTCCCCAAATACCGCCAGTTATTTTTCTTGACCGTAAAGGCTCCGCTCAATCCTCCTGGCTGTAGGCGTGACCGCCAATCCCCCCTGGCTTGTTTCCCTCAGGGATTTGGGCAGGGCCCGCCCAATCTTATCCATGGCCTCGATGACCTCATCCACGGGAATGACAGACTTGATGCCGGCAAGAGCCATATCTGCCGCCAGCATGGCCTCGATCACCGCAAAGCCGTTGCGTTTCACGCAGGGCACCTCTACCAGGCCGGCTACGGGATCGCAGACCAGTCCCAGGAGATTCTTGATAGACAAGGCCACCGCCTCCCCCACTTCCTCCGGACTGCCTCCGGCAATTTCCACCAGAGCGCCTGCTGCCATAGCTGCCGCCGTACCGCACTCAGCCTGGCAGCCCCCGGAAGCTCCGGCAATGGAGGCATTCTGATCTATGACCATGCCTATGCCTGCCGCAGTGAAAAGCGACAGCACCAGCTTTTCCTCAGAAGCTCCCCTTTCTCTGGCTGCATAAAGGGCTGCAGGCACTATGCCGCAGGAACCCGCCGTGGGGCAGGCCACAATGCGGCCCATCACTGCATTGACCTCATTTACGCCTATGGCAGCAGCAGCAGCCTTCAGAGCTGCCCGCCCCAGGTAAGGAACCCGCACCTTTCCCTCACTGTAGAGAGAAAGGCGCCGGGCGTCGCCGCCTGTAAGACCGCTGAGGGATTTTTCCGTATTGCTGATGCCCCGTTCAATGGATTCCTGCATCACCGCCCAGCTGGCAGCCATTTCCTTGATGATGTTTTCCCTGCTGCGCAGGCTGGTGTGCATCTCCCGGGCAATGACTATCTCATGCATGGGCATGGACTTGTCTGTGGCCATGGCTATAAGCTCAGCCAGATTGTTGAAATTTATCATCTTTCTCTCCTGCTCACACGGCGGGCACTGCCCTGGCCATTTCCACATCCGGCACCTGGCCGCATTCCTCTACTACATCCACTGCCGGTTCGTCATCCAGTTCCATGATCATCATGGCAGTCTCCCCCCGGCTCTGGCGTGACACCCTCATAAAGGCTATATTCATCTCATAGCGGGCCAATATCTGTGTCACCTTGGTAATTATGCCGGGACGGTCGTGGTGAATGGTCAGAAGCGCCGGATACTGGCCGCTCAGCTCCACCTCATAGCCATCAATATTGGTGACCAGTATATTGCCGCCCCCTACAGAGGCACCCCTGACCCTGGCCACCCGCCCAGTCTCACCTACAAGATAGATGACTGCCGTATTAGGGTGGGCATCCTGAAGCTCCACCTGCTTGAAATCGTAAGAAAGGCCATTCCTGCCTGCCAGTTCCAACGCCTCGCGCAGGCGCATATCATCAGGCTCCATGCCCATGATGCCGGCAATGAGCGCCTTGTCCGTGCCGTGTCCCTTATAGGTCTGGGCAAAGGAGCCATGCAGGTTTATCTCCGCCCTCACGGCCCTTTCGCCCAGGATCTTCCGCGCCATGAGCCCCAGCCTGGCAGCCCCTGCCGTATGGGAGCTGGAGGGGCCTATCATCACCGGCCCCACAATATCAAACACACCATGCATAATCTTTCACCTCATGCAGAAAAGAGGAGGCTGACAAACAGCCTCCTCCTTCTCTTGCCAACTAAAACAAAATTACTTGATCAGCCCATGGTTTCTCAAAGCCTTTTCCAGCTGTGCCTCATGGGCAGGCTCCATCTCGCAGAGGGGCATCCTCAGCGGGCCGGCATTCCAGCCCATCTTGCGCATAGCCACCTTCACGGGAATGGGGTTCACCTCACAGAAGAGTGCATCGATAAGGTCAGTGTACTCAATCTGCAGTTTCATGGATTCCTCCACCCTGCCGTCAAAGTAAAGCTGGCACATATCATGGGTGACCTTGGGTGCCACATTGGACAGCACGGAGATAACTCCCTGGCCGCCCAAAGAGAGAATGGGCACAATCTGGTCATCGTTGCCGGAATAGACCACCAGGTCATCCCCGCAGGCTGCCCTGAGGCGCAGGATCTTGGAAAGGTCGCCGTTAGCTTCCTTCACTGCCACGATGTTGGGGTGCTTGGCCAGCTCAGCATAGGTGGAAGTCTGGATAGAAACCCCCGTGCGGGAAGGCACATCGTAAAGGATAATGGGGATATTCACGCTGTCTGCAATCATGGTATAGTGCTGGATCAGCCCCTTCTGGGTGCACTTGTTGTAGTAAGGAGTCACTACCAGCAGGGCATCAGCCCCCACTTCCTCAGCATACTTGGAGAATTCCACCGCTATGCGGGTCTCATTGGAGCCGGTGCCGGCAATCACAGGCACACGTCCCTTGGTATGCTCCACCGCAAACTTGATGGCCTCTTTATGCTCCTCAACGGACATGGTAGCAGACTCGCCAGTGGTGCCGGTGATGACGATGGCGTCCGTATGATTCTCAATCTGGTCGTCGATGATGCGGCCCAGTTCCTCAAAATTAACGCCATCCTCAGTGTAAGGGGTGATGATTGCTACGCCTGCGCCTCTGAAAATCGGTTTCTTCATCAGGAAGCCTCCTTGAATATCCACATTTGCCTTTATTCATTCATGTTTACAATTTTACGCCATAGTGCAGCTTTTGTCTACGCCGTAAACTGCAAACTTTCAGGAAAAACCTGCCCTTACCAACTCTCAGAGCGCCGGTGCCACAGCACCGAAAAGTTTCTTGTTTTCCTTGATTTTCTGCTCCCCGCCGAAGACGCAGAGCACATTCTCCTTCATGCAGGCTCTCACCAGCGGAGCCAATGCCTTGATATCCCCCTGGCGGGTGGTGAGGATTTCCGTGCGCATCTGCTGACGGTCAAGGTAGGAAATGCCCCGCAGATAGCAGTTATCCGCCATCTCCCCCTTCATCTGGGGAGTGAGGGGCGTATCCACGCCACTGATGGTGCCGATGATGGCCTTGGTCATTTCCCTGTCGGAAGCAGCGAAATTTTCAAGGTAATCAGCTGTGCTGTCAAAGACCTCGATAGTCTCCTTGAGGTTCGGGTCGCGATAGGAACCGAAATTCATCATGCCGCTGCGGTTGAAGCTGGTGAAAGCACCGTAGGCACCGCCCTGCACGCGGATCTTGGTCCAGAAGTAATCATAGCGCAGCAGGGTTTCCAGCACCCGCATGGAGCCGGTGTACTTGTAGCCCAGTTTCAGGAAGTTAGCCCCCTTGCCCACATACTGCACCCGGCTGGAGGAGGTAAGCCCCTCATTGCGGCGGGCCAGCTTCCAGCGATAGCGCTGCTTGGGGAAAGTCAGGCGTGAAAGTGACTGGCGCAGGGGGGCAAAGGCAGCTTCAAAGCTCCTGTAATCCGCCTCCGGCACCGTGATACTCACCAAAAGGTCCTTCTGGTTGAAGACCTGGCGCAGCACCTCACCGAAAATCTCCGGGAGCTTGGCAAAATGATTGTCAAAGTCTGCCAGGAAGTCCTTCACAAAATGATAGAAGGGCAGGCCCCCCTGGTCAGCATAAGCCCCCGCAGGGGTGAGATAGGCGGCAATGCGTCCGGACACCACCTGATGGGCAGAGCGCTGCAGGCTCAGCTCCACTTCTGTCTGCACCTGCAGCAGAAGTTCCCTGATGCGCTTGGCATCCGTAAAGACACTGCGGGTAATGATTTCCTGCAGCAGCTGGCAGAGGTGAGGCAGCTTCTTCACCAGGGCCTTGGCCTTGATGCGGAACTTGGGCTGGCAGGAATCCGGCTCACCCTTGCGGGTATAGGACACCACATCATAGCTGATGCCGCCGGTGTGGAGATTCTTGAGATTGGCCAGTTCTGCATAGCTGTGCTCTGCCGTATCCACTTCACCCATAAGCTCTGCCAGCAGGTAGAGATAAGGCAGATGCTCCTGGGACACGCAGCCTGCATCAAAGTAAAGGTTCAGATAGCCAATGCCGTGGGTGTCCACCTTGCTGTGGAGCACCTTCGTCCCCATGAGCTCTTTTTCCACCACAGGCAGCTCATAGGCTTCCTTGCGGATATCTGCCACATCCAGCACGGGAATGGAAGCCAGGGCTTCGGGGCTGTCCTCTGCCTGCTGTCGCTCCTTCAGCGCCTTGCAGGCCTCGATGATTTCCTTTATCTGCTGCTGGGACATCTGCGCTTTCTTCTCAGCCAGCAGCTTTTCCTGGGCAGCTTCCCGCTCGGCTGCCAGGGTCTTGCTGGGGGTCAGGGTCACCATGGTCACATGGTTGTTGTCCAGGAAGAACTTCTGGATAAGCTCCTCAAAATACCTGCCCTCCAGTCCTTCTTTCATGCGGACCAGCAGTTTCTCATAGTAAAGGGCATCCTCAGGCTGCCCATCGTAAAGCCAGGTCTTCATGGCGGCAATGCCGTAAATCAAGCCCTTGGGAGCAGAGCCGAAGTCCGCCTCACGCAGGCGGAATTCCAGCAGGTTGATGGAAGCTTCCAACAGGGTCTTGTCCAGCCCCTCCTCCACCAGCTTCTTCAGTGTATCCATGGTCAGCTGATAGAACTTGTCCGCCCTGTCAGCCTCGGAATTGGCCACCACAATGCTCAGGAAAGGCTGCAGCACGCTTTCCTCGAAGCTGGAATCCACATCACTGCCCAGCTCTGCATCAATCAGGGCTTTCCGCAAAGGAGCAGCCGGTGTCTTCAAGAGGGCATGGTTGAGGATTTCCAATCCCATGATAGTTTCCGTATCCAGGGAATCACCCATGAGCCAATTCAGGGAGAGGAAGGTCTTTTCCTCCGTGCTCTCCTCAGTACCCACAGGATAGGACTCAGTGCGGCGCCTCATCTCCGTGAAGAGTTCCTGCTTCTCAATGACGGAAGGCACGGGAATGCGGTCGTAATGGGACAGATATTCCCTGTCCAGATAGGCCAGCTTCTCTTCTATATCCATATCGCCATAAAGATAAATATAGCTGTTGGAAGGGTGGTAATACTTGCCATGGAACTCGGTGAACATTTCCTGGGTCAGCTCGGGGATATGCTCCGGGTCACCTCCGGATTCCCAGCCGTAGGTGGTATCGGGATAAAGGGAGTTCATGATGCGGCTCTCCAGCAGATCATCAGGAGAGGACAGGGCCCCCTTCATCTCATTGTAAACCACGCCGCTGTAGCGCAGGGGCTCTTCCGGGGACTCTATCTCATAATGCCAGCCCTCCTGCATGAGCACCTGGGGATTTTCCCGCATCTGGGGATAGAAGACCGCATCAAGGTACACGTCCATGAGGTTCTGGAAATCCTTGTCATTACGGCTGGCCACAGGATAGATGGTCTTGTCCGGATAGGTCATGGCATTGAGGAAGGTATTGAGAGAGCCCTTCACCAGTTCCACAAAGGGCTCCTTCAAGGGATACTTACGGGAACCGCAGAGCACGGAGTGCTCCACAATATGGGCCACCCCCGTATCATCCACCGGCGGCGTGCGGAAAGCGATGGAGAAGACCTTGTTGTCATCATCGTTCTCCAGGAAAAACAACCGGGCGCCGCTCTTCTCATGCTCAAAGACATAGGCCTCGGAGCTGACCTCCTTGATGGAAGTTTTCCTCAGCAGCCTGAAGCCGCTGACTACATCATTTATATTCAAAGCAATGACCTCCCTGCAAAATAATTCAGTCGTATTAAATATTATAACATATCCTGCGAAAACTCGAAACCTTCCCGCAAAGACAAAAAGGAGAGACAACCCACGCTGGGTCGTCTCTCCTTAAACTATGCAATTAACTGAAAGCTGCCGTCTTACTTGCCTGCCAGCTTCTTGTAGTTCTCATAGCGGGTCATGGCATCCTTCTGGGTCTTCTCGAAGAGCGCATCTGCTGCCTCCGGGAAGGAACGCTTGAGGTTGATGTAGCGGTTCTCGCCCATGAGGAATTCCTGGAACTTGCCGAAGTCAGGCTCCTTGGAATCCAGGCTGAAGGGGTTCTTCTCGCTGCCAACCAGCTGCGGGTTGTAGCGGAAGTTTGCCCAGTAGCCGCACTCCACAGCCAGCTTTGCTTCCAGCTGGCTGTTGCCCATGCCCTTGCGGATGCCGTGGTTGATGCAGGGAGCATAAGCGATGATGAGGGACGGGCCATGATAAGCCTCTGCCTCGGCAATGGCCTTCAGGACCTGGTTGTGGTCAGCGCCCATGTCAACCTGAGCCACATACACGTAGCCATAGGACATAGCCATCATGCCCAGATCCTTCTTCTTGGTCTTCTTGCCGGAAGCTGCGAACTGAGCGATAGCAGCAGCAGGCGTTGCCTTGGAAGACTGGCCGCCGGTGTTGGAGTAAACCTCAGTATCAAAGACGAAGACATTGACGTCCTCGCCGGATGCCAGCACATGGTCCACACCGCCGTAGCCGATATCGTAAGCCCAGCCGTCGCCGCCGAAGATCCACTGGGAGCGCTTCACGAAGTACTGCTTCTGGTCATAGATCTTGCCCAGCAGTTCGTCACTGCCCTTCTCAGCAGCCAGCAATGCCTCCAGCTTCTCGGCGCGATCGCGGGTGCCCTCGCCCTCATTCAGATGGTCAGCCCAGTCAGTGAGAGCTGCCTGCAGGTCTGCACTGCCCTTGCCTGCCTCGACGGCAGCACGGGCATCTGCCTCCAGAGCCTCACGCACAGCCTTGGTGCCCAGGAACATGCCCAGACCAAACTCTGCATTGTCCTCGAAGAGGGAGTTTGCCCAAGCGGGGCCGTGGCCCTTGGCGTTCTTGGTATAAGGCATAGCCGGTGCGCTGCCGCCCCAGATGGAGGAGCAGCCCGTAGCATTGGCCACCATCATGCGGTCGCCGAAAAGCTGGGTAATGAGCTTGGCGTACGGAGTCTCGCCACAGCCTGCGCAGGCGCCGGAGAACTCCAGGAGCGGCTGCTCAAACTGGGAGCCGATGACCGTTTCCTTCTTCATGGTGATGGTCTTGGGAGCCACCTTCTTGGTGTCCACCGCATAGTCGAAGTACTTCTGCTTTGCCTTGAGCTCGTCATCCAGAGGCTGCATATCCAGAGCCTTCACCGGGCAGACCTGGGCGCAGTTGCCGCAGCCCAGGCAGTCCAGAGTGGACACAGCCATGGTGAAGTTGTATTCCTTCAGAGCCGGAGCCTTGGGGTTCTTGGAGAGAATCCCTTCGGGAGCTGCTGCCTTCTCCTCATCAGTCATGAGCACAGGACGGATAGCAGCGTGGGGGCAGACAAAGGAGCACTGGTTGCAGCTGATGCACTTGTCCACATTCCACACAGGCACCTTGATGGCCGTGCCACGCTTCTCATAAGCAGCGCCGCCCACGGGGAAGGTGCCGTCTGCCATATCGCTGGCAAACTTGGAAACTGCCAGCTTGTCGCCTTCCTGGCGGTTCATGACCCGCTGGATCTCGGTGATGAAAGCAGGCTCATCCCGCTTCACTTCAGCTTCATCCTGTGCCTCAGCCCAGGAAGCAGGCACCTCTACCTTGTGGAGAGCCTCTACGCCCTGATCCACAGCGCCGTTGTTCATATCCACGATGTTCTGGCCCTTCTTGCCATAGGCCTTCACAATGGAGTCCTTCAGCAGGTCAACAGCCTTGTCAATGGGAATGATGTTTGCCAGCTTGAAGAAGCCTGCCTGCATGACCATGTTGAAGCGGCCGCCAAGGCCCAGATCCTGGGCAATCTTCACGGCGTTGACCGTATAGAACTCAATCTCGTTCTTGGCAATATAGCGCTTCATGTAAGCGGGCAGATGCTCGGTGAGCTCCTCATCGCTCCAGACGGTGTTCAGCAGGAACTTGCCGCCTTTGCGGAGGCCTGCCAGCAGGTCGTAGTTATAGACATAGGACTGCTGGGAGCAGGAAATGAAGTCAGCCCTGTTGATGAGATAGGGGCTGGTGATGGGCAGCTTGCCGAAGCGCAGATGGCTCATGGTGATGCCGCCGGACTTCTTGGAGTCATAGGCAAAGTATGCCTGGGCATACATATCCGTGTTGTCGCCAATGATCTTGATGGCCTGCTTGTTGGCGCCTACAGTACCGTCAGAACCAAGGCCCCAGAACTTGCAGGCGGTGGTGCCTTCCGGCGTGAGGTTCACATCGGAGTTCACGGGAGCCAGGCTCTTCTCCGTCACGTCATCCTCGATACCGATGGTGAAGCCGTCAAGAGGCGCATCCTTCTTCAGGTTCTCGAACACGGCGAAAATCTGGTCCGGAGTGGTGTCCTTGCCGCCCAGACCATAACGGCCGCCTACGATGACGGGGTTCAGGTCGGAGCTGTAGAAAGCGCTCTTCACATCAAGATACAGCGGCTCGCCGATGGCGCCCGGCTCCTTGGTGCGGTCAAGCACTGCCACCTTCTTCACGGTCTTGGGCAGGAACTTGAAGAAATGCTCCAGGGAGAAAGGACGATAGAGGTGCACGGACAGGAGGCCTACCTTCTCGCCGTTCTTGTTCAGGTAGTCCACCGTCTCCTGCACAGCCTGGCAGACGGAACCCATGGCGATGATGATGCGGTCTGCATCCTCGGCACCATAGTAATCAAAGAGGTGGTGCTCACGGCCGGTGACCTTGGCCAGCTCTGCCATGCACTCCTCTACCAGAGCCGGGATAGCATCATAGTACTTGTTGACAGCTTCCCTCTCCTGGAAATAGATATCCGGGTTCTGGGCAGTGCCGCGGATCACCGGAGCATCCGGATTGAGAGCCCTCTCGCGGAAAGCCTTCACAGCCTCCCAGTCAAGGATCTTGCTGAGGTCATCGTAGTCAATGAGCTCGATTTTCTGGATCTCATGGGAAGTGCGGAAGCCATCAAAGAAGTTTATGAAAGGCACACGGCCCTTGATAGCTACCAGATGAGCCACAGCTGACATATCCATGACTTCCTGGACGCTGTTCTCGCAAAGCATAGCGCAGCCAGCCTGGCGGGCAGCCATGACATCCTGATGATCACCAAAGATATTCAGGGAGGAAGCAGCAAGGGCACGGGCGCTCACGTGGAACACGCCCGGCAGCAGCTCGCCTGCCACCTTGTAAAGATTCGGAATCATGAGGAGGAAACCCTGGGAAGCCGTATAGGTGGTAGTCAGGGCACCTGCCTGCAAGGAACCATGGACCGCGCCTGCGGCACCAGCCTCGGACTGCATCTCAATCACGCGCACCTTCTGGCCGAACAGGTTCTTCTGTCCCTTGGCAGCCATTTCATCCACGTGCTCAGCCATGGGTGAAGACGGCGTGATAGGATAAATAGCCGCTACATCCGTAAAGGCGTAGGACACGTAGGCGGCAGCTGTATTGCCGTCCATGGTTTTCATTTTTTTGCTCATGTGTTTTGCTCCCCTCTGTGTATGACTTGAAGCCTAACATACGTTTTCGGTGAAAATTACACAATTTCACTTATCCGCTGACATCAATTATACACCCTGCAAAAACCATTGTAAATAAGATAAAACCCGCCTGCACACAGCCAAACGGCCCGTACCATGCGGTTCCGGGCCTTTGCATAAATCATGCTTATCTTGTCATATTCATTTTTTTGCTTTTTCGATGAAAATTCATGCCTGCTTATCCTGCTCTGCTGCTTCACGGCTATGATTGCGGCCATAAAGGAAATACAGAGCCACCCCCAGAGCGCTCCAGATCCAGAACCTCTCCCAGGTCATAGAAGACAGGTTGTACATGATGTAGCCGCAGCTCACGATGGAAAGGGTGCCCACCAGATAAACCGCAGGGCAGCGGAAAGGACGCTTGGTGACAGGATACTTCCTGCGCAGCACCATCACCGCCACGGAAGAAACCAGGAAGGCAAAGAGCGTGCCCACGCTGCACATCTCAGCCACCACATTGATGGGGGTGAAGCCGCTGACGATAGCCACCGCCACCCCCACCACGATGGTGATGCGGTGCGGGGTCTTGAAGCGGGGGTGAACCTGGCAGATGAATTTCGGAATCAGCCCGTCACGGCTCATGGCAAAGAACTCACGGGTCTGGGCATAAATCATCACCAGCAGCACCGTGGTCAGGCCAGCAATAGCTCCCGTGCCCACCAAAGCAGAACCGAAGCGGTAGCCCAGCTCACGCAGCACAAAAGCCACCGGCTCGGCATTATCCAGCTGGGTATAGCTCATATTGCCCGTCATCACCGCCGTGACCCCCACGTAAAGCAAGGTGCAGATAAGCAGGGAACCGATAATGCCCATGGGCATATCCCGGGCAGGATTCTTCGTTTCCTCTGCCGCTGTGGCAATGGAATCAACGCCCAGGTAAGCAAAGAAAATCACAGCTGCTCCTGCAGACACGCCAGCCCACCCAAAGGGCATGAAGGGCTCCCAATTCATAGTATCCACAGATGGCCCGGCCAGGAACAAGAAGATGAAAATAGCCAGCAGCTTCACGCCCACCAGCACCTTATTCACCGTGACGCTGGCATGTATGCCCCGTATCAGCAGCGCTGTCAGGAAAAGAGTAATCAGCACCGCCGGCAGATTCACCAGGCCCCCTTCCGCAGGAACCTTGGTCAGAGCCTCGGGTATGGCAAAGCCCATGGACTTCAGAAGTCCCGTCACATAGGCCGACCAGCCCCCCGCCACAGCGCTGGCACCCACGGAATACTCCAGCACCAGATTCCAGCCCACCAGCCAGGCCCAGAGCTCTCCCACGGAGGTATAGGCATAGGCGTAAGCACTGCCAGCCACGGACACCATGGAGGCAAGCTCTGAGTAAACCAAACTTACAAAACCACAGGTAATGCCAGCCATCAGAAAGGATACCATGAGAGCAGGCCCGGCATACTTGGCCGCCGCCACCCCTGTCAGCACAAAAATCCCCGTCCCCACAATGACGCCTATGCCCAGCATAGTAACGTCCAGGGCTCCCATTTCCCGCCTGAGGCGGGTGCGTTTCACATCAGACTGGTATTCCTCAATGCTCTTGGTGCGAAAGATACCCACCAACATCACTCCTTTATCATATCAGGGCAAGCCTTTCCTTGACTTTCCCCTTTAATCCTGCTTGTTTTCCTGTACCAGCAGGTACAAGCTCAAAACAACTCCATCCTCCGTAAGATAACGGGGGTCAAAGACCCGCACATCAAGCTTTTCCCGAAGCATCCTGCCAAGTGCCTCCGTCTCCTTCTCCTGGGAGCCGAAAAGCATATACAGATCCGGGGTAGCAGTGTAATCATAGCCGTTGATCTTGATGAACATCAGAAGCACTGCCGTCATCAGAGCCGGCATCTTATCCCGGCAGCTTTTCTCATCCCCCAGCACCGACACGGCATCAGCAAAGAGCGCGCGAATCAGCAGACGGGCATAGGCACTGAAGCCTATGCGCCGCACTATTTCCTCCAGGGCCCTTGCTTCGTCCTTGAAACAATCCGCCAGCTTCTCCAGACGCTGCACCTTGGGAGGCATTTCCCTCAAAGACACCACATTGAGCTGGGCGTAATCGGACATCACGTGAAGGATATGCCTCACCGCCGCCGCCTCACGCACAAAGAACTGTTCCAGATTGGCCTGAGGGCTCTGCAGCTTGAAGAGCTCATACTGGCGCAACACAACCTCCTTCATGCGGGAACGCAGCTTGAGGCTGGCAGGCACAGAGGTGATGTAATTGAGCATCAGTATGCCCCTGGTCCTGATATGGCCGAAGAAAACGAAATTCTCTATGCCATTGAGCCCTACCTCGGGCATGGGCAGGTCCATATACTCCTCGGTGAAGATGTCACGGCATTTCACCATGCCCTCCTGCATTTCCACTACTTCAAAGACGGAAAAGCGGGCATGGAGAAGGTCCCGGAGAATATCCTGAGCCGTGGTGCTGAGATTGTCCTTTTCCCGCTCATAATAATGCCGCAGCGGAGTGCGGTCATCCTCCAGCAGATGATAGTCAAACATGAAGTAATCCCAGTAGCTCAGCCAAAAGGCACTGTCTTCCTCGACCTCGCTTTCGTCCTTGATAAAAGGCGGCATTTCATGGGCAGGGCCGCAGAAAATCCGCATGGCCCGCTCTGAGTCCCTGGCGTACTTCTTCTGCTTGAAGTACTTGCCCACATTCTTGAGCACCGCATCCAGTTCTGCGTTGAGCCTCTCCACCTCCACCACCGACTCTTCCGTTTCCGGGTCCAGACGGTGATAGACATCCCCATTCGTATGCCTGGGCGGCATGGAGAATACTTCATCCAAATACAAGGATTCCTCCACATCTTGGATAAAGTAAGAAAAATCCTCCTGCCAACCATTCTCAGCAAGGTAATCATAGAACGTCTGCAACCGCTTCAGCCATTCCCTGACTGACTCTTCCTCCAGCCTGAACTCCTTATGCACCTCATTGTAGCGGTAGAGAAGCTCCTGGTAATCGAAGATGGAAAGCGCTGCAAAAGAATCAAGCTGCTGCTCGTCCAGATAGGTCAGCAGCAGTTCAATCAGGCTCCATTCCTGCCTGAGTTCCGCATCCCCTCTGCCCCGCCAGGCCAGACGACGGAGATACTTGTCCAGCAATGTGCGAGGCAGCAGAGAACCGGCTCTGCCATTCTCTCTGTAAAATTCATTGACTAATGCATATACATTATTACTCATTGACTAAATTACTCCTTGGGCGTGTTGATTAATTCACTCAGCCCATCTTCACGGGTCTTGACTGCCCCTGCTGCGTTGACAAATCCTCGACATAGCACCGCTATGCCTCCGGTTTGCCGCCTTGCAATGGGCAGCCAATCCCCGCAAATCTGTGCCAAGTTCATTTAATCAACACACCCTAGCCATATTTTGCACAACTATACAAGTATACCATAATATATCAGTTAACACAAAAAAAGAGCGCCTAACGGCGCTCTCTCAAACTTTCAAAACTATACAGAAGAAATCAATGTATGAACACTCCAGGCCTCTTGTGCTCTGCGAGTTACGTTTTAGTAGGAACGTAAAATTTGCTTCGCAAATTTTGCATAAGTGACTCGCACAAATCTGTGCGTCACTTGCGCTCCTTCATCTTTGGCTCGCTACTTAAGTTAAGCCCTCGACATATTAGTAGTAGTTAGCTTCATACCTCACGGTACTTCCACACCTACCCTATCAACCTTGTCTTCTTCAAGGTTTCTTACTAGCTTATGCTATGAGATACTTCATCTCGGGACGGGCTTCACGCTTAGATGCTTTCAGCGTTTATCCCTTCCGGACGCAGCTGCCCAGCTGCACACCTGGCGGCATGACTGGTTCACCGGCGGTCCGTCCACTCCGGTCCTCTCGTACTAGGAGCAGTCTCCCTCATGTATCTTGCGCCCGCGATGGATATGGACCGAACTGTCTCACGACGTTCTGAACCCAGCTCACGTACCACTTTAATGGGCGAACAGCCCAACCCTTGGGACCTGCTTCAGCCCCAGGATGTGATGAG
>NZ_FNWN01000025.1:0-39587 GCF_900108415.1 Selenomonas sp. KH1T6 | reverse complement strand
TGACGTGGAGATTGTGTGGGATATGCTGGATGATGCCTACATACAACGGGATGAAAACGCCATGAGGGAGGTGGTGGAACGAATGAGCAATTACTGCAAGCACACCAGGAACAGCCATTTTCTATGGTTTGCTAAACTGCTTGACAGCCACATCGAGGGAATTATCTCACATGCCAGCATTCCCATAGCCTCTGGCAAGATGGAGGGCATAAACAACAAGATTAAGACCCTGCGTCGTATGTGCTACGGGCTTCCAGATGATGAATATTTCTTCCTCAAGCTGCTGGACATGAGCCGCAATGGGCAGAGGAATATCCTAAGGGCAAGCTCTGTGAGGTATTAAATCCCACAAGAAAATTTACTGAGCCAAAAAAATGAATTTCTTGAAGAAGCTTCCGCTTTTTTTGCCGCCAGCCGTCAGAAGTACGCAAAAAAGAAAGGATGAACTTCCTGGCTCAAAAGCTATCTGACGGCACGAGCAAACATAAGGTAGCCCGTTATTGTCGGTGGCTAGGCGTTAGCCGGCAGGGCTTCTATAAATTTATGGCCCCAGCAAAAAAGCCGTGGAAACACGCTGCGATAGCCCAGGAAATACGGGAGATTATAGCTGAGGATGACTGGAATGACAGCTATGGTAAAAAGCGTATATGGGAAGCACTCCTGCTGAAGCATCCGAACGATGACCTCCCCAGCATGACCACAATATACCGCATAATGACCAAGATGGGGCTTACCCACAAAACAAGACGAAAACCTAACGGCATTACTAAAGCTGATAAAAATGCAAGGAAATCTGACGACTTGTTGAAACGGGATTTTCTGGCAGATACGCCTTATACAAAGTGCATCACAGATATGACAGAAATTCCCGTCAAAGGAGGCAAACTGTACGTCTCAGCAATTTTTGACTGCTACCATTTAGAAGTTTTGGGGTTAGCCATGGATACAAATATGCGTGCCGAGCTATGCATAAAGACTTTAAGCGATGCTCATAACAAGCATCCTGAGTTATCTGGGGCTATAATCCACTCTGACCGAGGGAGCCAATATACCAGCAATGATTACCGTGCTGCCATGAAGAGGCACGGCTTTATCCAAAGCATGAACAGTGATGGTGGCCGGTGCCATGATAATGCCCGTTGTGAAAGCATGTGGGGCAGGATGAAGGAAGAGCTTCTCTATGGTCGGTACGATACCACCAGAATGACGGTAGCAGAGGTAAAAAGCCTTATCTGGCGGTATTATGAATCCTACTGGAATAACCGCCGTATCTGCTCTGCCATAGGTGGAATGCCCCCAAGGATTAAGCTTGAGAGGTACTACGATTCTCTTAAGGCAGTGGCATAGAGTTAATTTCTTGTAAAAAAAGTGTCAACTATTATTGACAACTTCAGTTTCAATAAATTTCTTAAATGGGTTCAAGAGGCGACTGAACAGTTACAAAGCGTGCTAGCCTTCAAGAACCACCTGCATGGCCGTAATCCTTCAAAAAATTATCTGGCCATGGACAATTTGGATTTCCTGCTGCAGATAGGTGCTTATCAGATTGACCGGCGTGACCAGCGCAAGCCGAAAATGACTGTGGCCTGTCTGCTGTTCTTTGGCAAATATCAGGCTATCAGGCAGAAATTCCCACACTTCCATCTGGAATATCTGAACCACAGGTACGCTGAGGGAAAAATACGCTGGAGTGACAGGATCTGCACTGGAGATTTGGCCTATCCTGAGCTGAATGTATTTGAGTTCTTCCAGCTGGTGCGGGAAAAGCTGAGGGCTACCATTCAGGATTCCTTTGAGCTTGACCAGAACAGCGAGAGAAAATCTCCTGCAGAGCTTCGGGAGGCTTTGCGCGAGGCCCTGGCCAATATGCTGATACACGCTGATTATTTTGATTGGGAAACGGACGTGAAGGTTACTGTTGAAGACCTTTATTACACCTTCGCCAACCCCGGCAAAATGCTGGTGCCGGAAAGCCAGTTTTTCATAGGCGGTATCACCAGGCCACGCAACACCACCCTCATAGGTTTCTTCCGCAACATGGGTATTTTAGACCGGGCAGGCACTGGAGGCGCCACTCTGCTAAATTTTGCCGTGGCCAACAGATTCCGCGCCCCGGAAATCAAGACTAACCTCTCCAGCACCACCCTGAAGCTCTGGATTGCTGCCCCGCTGGAATCTCACCCGGAATTTGATGAGAAAGAAAAGATGATTTATGAATTCATCTTCAAAAGCAAGGGCGGGGTCAGCGTACCCGAACTGGAAGCAGCTACCGGGCTTACCATGTATCAGGTAAGAAAGGTTTTGGCAAGCCTCACAGAAAGCGGCCTCCTAACAAAAATGGGCAGAGCCAGGGCCACAAGATACGTCTGCACCCCCAGCATTGTGGAGAGGAAGGATATCGCAGACAGGCTGCGGAGGAGTTTGCTGGAGATAGAGTAGGAAAAGGCATGAGACCCCGAGGAATCGGGGTTTTTCTTGTACGGGGTGTTAATATATATAAGACAGCGGCAAATTATAGGGACGGGCAGCCCCTCCCCCTCTTGTTATGCTCATGCAGATTTAGAAATAAAAAATGCGGACAACTAACATCGATTTGCTAGTTGTCCGCATTTTTAAATGATTGTTTTAATCTTCTTTTATTAGAAGTTTACGATAAATTTCACGCCGCTCGCTATTGCTGGTGTTAGTGAAATCTGTCTCACTAAACCAGCGACATAATTTGGCTTCGTCTTCCACAGATGGATTTTTACCATTGTAAACAAAATAACCTACAAGGTAATTGATGTGATCCATTCGATTTGGCTGTTCAAGCCTATGATTAGTGATGAAATCAAGTGTATAGTTCAAGGAATCAAGAGTCATGGTGCAACATTCCTTCAGTTTATCTGCACCCAGCCTACAGAGCTGATTTTCCTTTGTATCGCTAGGCATTGGGGTATAATGCCTCTCATGAACACGCCCGGTGATTTTTTCAAATGCAGCATTGAGCGCAGAAACAGGATAGGAAACACTGGTCTTCTGGGGTTTGAAGAATGCTGCGTAGTCTGGGTTAGCACTTATGATTGCATTTTTGTAAGAGCTAGTGTAATCATAAATATCAAACCCTTGTGCCTTGAGTCTAGAGAAACGCATTTGAACAACGCTGACCTTGCTTCCGGCATTATTAAGAACCTCAAACCAACGAATTTGTTCTTCTTCATTCAAGTCGGTTGCAAGATTGATTGTGAAGTTATACTGCTGATATTTATTACGAACACTTTGAAGAACCTGGAACGCGGGCCTGTCATAGTCTTCTGTAGCTGCATAGAACACATCATCAGATTTGTTAAAAAGTTTCCCTACAGGAATTTGTCCTTCTTTGAATGTGGTGTTTGTCTCAATGAATTTTCCGCGAGTAATGTCTAATACTACATTACGAAAATCAGGGTGGTCGATGTATGCTTTGTAATTTGTTGTAATACGCTGCTGGCCATCAACGACAGACCATGAGACATTATTATATTCGTCGATTTCAAGCATAGTGCGATCGATAAATGTAACAAGTGTAGTTTGCTGTTCGTTTTTCTCAATCTTATTGAATGAAAGTGGCGCTACGGGGGCTTTTCCTAAGATTTCATAATTCAAAAGCTCCACCGATTGTTTGACAGTCCAACTCACATCGCGCTGATATAACGGGAGTACAATTTGCTTATGGTCGATCATTGTATTGATAGTTTGTACAGGGAGTAATTGCGATTGTTTGGTTGGGTTGACACTGGCCATATCCTTCAAATGTTTACTGACTCTAATGTTCATGGCATATCTTCCTTTCGTTCGCTCATGTACTTATATCGTAAGCTTAGTATAAACGCAGCTAAAGAAAATGTCAAGTAAAAAAACAAAAGAAAAATGCTAGCTGCATAGGCAAAATTATCATTTTGTATAAAAATATGATTGCTGCACACTTTTGAAGCTCGAATAAACTCATAGAATAAATATTCTCGTAACTAATGCTCGTAAAAATTGCAGCTATTATGTCATAGGAATCATTCTACCAGGTTTCAACACCGAGACCTTAGCGGGGCGGTCAATGACACTTTGCGCCGCCTCTGGCAGTGGCCTTTAGGCCATCATTGACGGCACCGCCCTCCCCAGTAGTGACGAACCCAAAAGCTATTTTGAACCCGGCGGACACCTCCGCCGGGCTTATCAGTTCATTGGCGACCTTATGAGTCATGCTTACGAATGGGTGTGGTTGTTTTCTTTAGTTTCGCTTGCCCCGTGCTCACGGATTAGCATGAGTACTCTCTCCTCCCAACCCCCGATGGTGCGTAATGGCACGGGTGAAGGGCGGGCTGAATGGCGTAGCGAAGCGGAGACAGAACCCCGCCCTGAACCTGTGCCCGGCAACCTGTGAGTGCAGCTGAGTGAGACTCTCCTGCAGTGGGAGGAGGTCTACCTGGCTGGAAAAAGGGCGACAAAGGAGCCCCCAGCCAGGCAGGCCACCGAGCACGGAAGGAGTGCGAACGGAGCAAATACGGCAGCACTCCAGCCATGGCGGGGCGTAGTTGGCAGCTCTGGCTGCCGCCGAAGAACCGTCATGGCTGTGGTGCTGTCCGGCAAGAACCCTCTGAGGGAAGCCAGCAGGGAGAAACTGCAACGAGCACGGCAGAGGCCCGCCACGGACGGCGGGCCGTACAGCTTCGCGGGGCAAGCATAAGCGTGAAGCGCCAGCCGTCTGACGATAATGCTGCCTATCGGGGGCGAAGCCAAAGCGAAGGGCAGGAAAACAACCGCCCTCCGCCGCTGATAGGCGTAAAGGCATTATCGGCGGACGAACCGAAACGCCGTGGCGCGGTGGAAACTGCTATAGCAATCCGCAGCCCCGTACCCCGGAGGCGAACTCCCGCCTTCCGAAGCGTAGCTATCGGCAGGGCTGTGACGGAGCGACGTGGGCGACGTGCCCACCAAAGCTCCGTGACAGCCCTGCCGAGTGCCAGCTGCGGGCCGTGCCCCCAGGGACGGGGGCACCAAAAGTCGTCAAGGATGACCGTGCCCACGGATGGGCACTATTCATAATCGCCCCTCAAGGACGAGGGCAACCATCGAACCCCCATAGCGGGCTGACGTTCCGTGTAAAGGACGCACTACATGAGAGCATTTGCAGCTTTCCCAGGTGGTGGGCCGTAACTGTTTATAGCATGGACTGTAACGAGCCATGGCGGCAGCCTTTTCACAAAAAGAAAATCTGTACCAAAAATTTGATACAGGCGCATATATCCCTTTTAGTACGTCACGAATGCCTTTCCATATTGAAAAATTCTTGAAATGTACCGCTTTCAGAGTATGTCAGCAGTAAGTCACAAGTAAGTCAGAGTATGAAAATTGAGGAGGAAATATAAAGAAGTATGAAGGGGATAGCAGGAGAAAACGGCTAAAAACAAGAAGTTTGCCCATGCTAGAAAGTTTTGTAGAGAGTGATGTTAGTGTTAATAATTAACATCCTGGATGGCAAATAGGGGGGCTGCCCGAAGCAGTCCCCCTATTATTTATGTATCAGCAAATTGGCTTGGGAAAAGTTCCTGTGGCAGCTGTTGAAGGAAATAATGCCGTATATGGAAATTGTCATAAATCTAAGGGAAATTTAATAAATTCATCGTACAATGTGGACGAACGTATTTTAATCTCAGCAACAAATCTGGTTTAGATGCAGAAGAGGAGCGTGCAAGAGAATGGATAAAAGTTTTCCTGCCCATGCGGATAGTGAAGCGCAGTCTTTATATTTGAAAGGGGAAAAGCACTATGACAAGGAAGAATATGAGAAAGCTCTCATCTATTACGAAAAAGCTGCAGCGTTAGGATCTGAGATGGCTAGCTACAGCCTGGGCTTTATGAAGCGTTGGGGAGAGGGCTGTGGTGCAGCTCCAGATGAGGCTTTCGAGGAGTATTTCCTTCCCTTGGCAGAGGAAGGGCACCTTCTCTCCCTGTGGCAGGCGGCAGACTGCTGTTTCTGGGGAATTGGCACTGAGCAGGATTTTGCACGGGCGTATAATTTCGGAAAAAGAGTCCTGCATGAGATTGCTGCTGGCGAGGGGAATCTTTCCCCGGAGGTGATTATCCCACAGATGTGCTACTGCAAGCTCTATGGCAGAGGCACAGATAAGGATGTGGCCTTTGCGGCCCGTAGCATTCGGGAGGAAATGGTTGCGGAGGAAGAGGAGGCTTTTCTGCCTACTTATATCCGTGGACTTTTGGAATGGCTGATGACAGAGGTGTGCTTCGAGGGCTATGCTGGTTTTCCTGTGGACAATGAACTGGGTGAGAAATATCAGACTGAGTCTATCATGCATGCTGGCAAGTGGCTGATGAAACTCGAATGGAAGGAAGGACGCAAGGCCAACAAGCCATCTTTCTTCCAACGTCTTCTCGGCAAGGTGGAGAAGGCCACGGAGGGAGATACTTTCCGAAGCTTGCTTAATAAGGAAATTGCTGCCCAGTGTTATGAAGGAATGACTTCGATAGAAAGACGAGAGGCAGAGGAAATCGACCAAAAGGAAATATGGCTGAAGGACTTGCAGCGTGCAAGGGACTGCGAGGAGGCCGGTGATGTAGAGGGCATGCTTGCCATTTGGAAACACATGGCCGCAGAGAAATGTGGCATGGCTATGATTAAACTGGGGATTTTCTACCGTGATAATGGGGATATCAAGGCGGCCAAGGAGTGGTTTCTCAATGCCACATTGGCGAATTTTGCCGATGACAGGAGCATGGGCTGGTACTTCCTGGGACTTCTCTACGCTAATGGCCCGGAGACAGACGGTGAAATGGCGTTACGTTATTTTGAAAAAGCTGCAGCTCAAGGTGCAGCCGAGGCATGGGCTGAATTGGGGCACTGCTATATGAATGGCATTGGTAGTGAGAAGGATTTGGACAAGGCTGCAGAGTGCTTTGAAAGAGGTGCCGATGCAGGAGATATTGAGTGCCTGTTCGTGCGCGGCATCCGTTGCTTCGAGGATGATCAAGTGGGATGGCGTGATGTGAAGACCGCCATCGAGAGCTTTGAGAAGGTTGTGGCTGAGGAAAATCCCTGGCAGAATGATGCCAGGGTTTACCTGGCGGGGGCTTATGTGGATGCTGACCCAAAACGTTATCATGAAAAAGCCCATGCCCTTTTAGTGGAGGCAGAAAAAGAAGGCAGCCTGCTGGAAGACCGCCTGTTCTTTATGGCCATGACTTATCATGAGCTGGGAGACATAGAGGGCTGTAAAAGGAACCTCCTGGCTGCTGCAGAGATGGGCTATGCCGCTGCGGAGAAGGCTCTGGCACAGTTTGACGAACAAGGACTTTGTGAAGGCATATGATTCATGGAAGAAAAGGGGTTGCTATGAAAATATGGATGGCTTTTCTGCTGGCAGGTATGCTGGCTTTTGGAATGACGGGCTGCAAGTCAGAGGCGGGCATGGCAAATGATGTGGAGGGGAAAGAGGTAGCGGGGCTGCCGGGTGGCAGTTGGCGTACGGTTATGTTGCCTGTGGACGAGGGAAGGAAGGTCTTTATGGAGCTTCCTTTTGACATGGGAGAACCATATGAATTAGAACCGTGGCCGGGACAATGGCTGAGAAAACTGGAAAATTACTTGAATGATGATGACGAACTTCTGGGCATAGAGTTTTTCCACGGCAGTGGAATTGATCCGCAGAAAAAGATAAAATTTGATTTGCAGACCATAATGGTTTTGGGAGAAATGGAAGAAGGCAGGAATTTCAATCTCAAAGTGGTGCCAAAGAAAATTGAAACAAGGAAGGTAGATGGTGTGGAAGTTACCTATGCTGACTTGCGTTTGGCAGATGCTGAATCTGACGTAAGCAATGAAGTTCGGGTGGAGTGTCTGGCTTTCTGCCCCAATGAGGATGAATATTGGCTGATGAAGTTTTCCTACGAAGCGTGGAATACGCACATCCATGAGGTTGTAGAGAGAGCTATAAATTCGCTTTCGTTCAAGTAAATCAGAATGTTTCAGGAAGGAAACGAAAAAATGAGAACAAATGTTAGCAGGATGGGGGAAGAGGTCGAGCAGGAGGACAGTGGGAAGGGAGTGCGGCTGTTTTTTCTGGCACTGACTTTCTTTGCCCTGAGCGGCTTGGGGCCGGTGCTGATACATCATGATGTATATGATGCCCGCAAGGCACAGGAGCGGGCAGCTTTTGAGGAATTTGCCATTCCGCCTAGAGCTGAGGAAATTAGGGATGACAGCTTCGAGAAATTCAAGCAGGTAGTGCTGATAAAGACATACAAGGTGAATATACCTCAGGATGAGTTGGAAAAATACTATCGAGAGAAGCTGGAAGCAGCTGGCTGGAAGCGGGGGGAGGTTAAGGAAGGAATTCAGTATACCCGCAATAATCTGTGGCTTCATATCATCTTTGAGAGTACAGAGGTGAGGACTTGGCTTTCGTATAGGGGACCGGACAATGATTGCTGATTCCTTCTGTGCTTCATGATATACTGTGGATAGATTTCAAGAGGAAATAGGAGGCATCATCATGGCATGTGAATCTGCATATACATTAAGGGTTCTGATGAATGACTGGGTGATGGATGGCCCTTGGGAACTGGAGGCAGAACATGGGCTTTCATTTTATGTGGAGACACCGCAGAGCAAGTTCATCTTTGACTGCGGCCACACGGGAGCTGCCTGGCGCAATGCTGAAAAGATGGGCGTGGACTTGTCTGCCGTGGAGTTTGTAGCTTTAAGCCATTCCCACTATGACCATGCGGGAGGCTTCCCTTCGCTGCTGGAATATGTGAAGCCGAAAGTTCTTTATACCGGCAAGAATTTCTGGCAGGAGAAGTTTTCCTACAACAAGGATAAAGGTGAGTATGCCTACAAAGGCTGTGGCTTCACCAAAGAGGATTTGGCGGGCTGGGGCATTGAGCAGTTTGAATGCGATAGTACGGTAACGGTGCGGCTGGATAACTATGCCATGTTGTTGACGGGCTTTTCCCGCCGCTATGATTTTGAGACCATCCCGGAAAAATTCGTGCGGGGTGAGGATAAGGAACCTGACACCTTCGATGATGAAATCTGCTTGCTGCTGAAAGAGGGCACAGGCTGGGCTATGGTGGTGGGCTGTGCCCATCGTGGTATCCTGAACATGGTGGCTGAGGTCAAAGAGCGTACGGGGAAGGACGTAGTGCGCGTGGTGGGCGGCATCCATCTGGTGGGAGCCGGAGACGAGCGCAGCAGAAGGACGTTCAAGGAACTGAAAGCCATGGGAGTACAGTGCTTCAACCTCTGCCACTGCTCTGCCGACAAGTGCCATCAGTCTGGGGCCTGGCCCGTTAATCTTGAGTCATTTGCCGGTGGCTCAACCATTCAGGTGGAAACTGGGGGATACATGAAGGCAGCCATTATCTACGACTCCCGCACCCATACCACGGAAAAGGCCGCTTCCTTCATTGCAGAAGGCATAAAAAATGCGGGCATGCAGCCCGCCTGCTTCCACATTGATGAAATTGATGAGACAGATTTTGAGTATATCGCCCACTCTTACCTTGTCATCTTTGGTTCTCCCACCTATATGGCTTCTGTCACTGCCAAGATGAAGACTTGGCTGGAAGCGAACTGGCGGAAGCTGAAACTGGATTACAAGCTGGGAGGTGCTTTTGCCACGGAGCAGTATATCCACGGAGGTGGGGAAAATGCCATCAAGGAACTCCTGACCTTCATGATGGTGCAGGGGATGATGGTCTACTCCGGGGGCAATAATTACGGCAAGCCTATCATTCACTTAGGCCCTGTGGGCATGAGCCAGGACATAGAGAGCTTCCGGGAACTATTCGTGACCTACGGTGAGCGTATGGGAAATACAGCAGTTTCTGTAGTTTGATGTTTATTTATATGTGAAATACAAAAGACATTGAGAGCCTAAGTATGGCTTTCAATGTCTTTTGGTTTGGAATGGGATGGAAGACCTTCCTTATGTTAGACTATTCTATCTTTACCATTTTCAGGAAGCCATCTAAGCAGGAAATCGCGGAAATTATGGCTGGCGTTAGTGAGTACAGTGGTCTTATCCCAGGCCAGGTATATGGTCTGACCTTGGTCATCTTCTGTGCCCAGTGGTTTCACAACAATATCTGGATGTGGATTCAGCATAGCGGCGTAGTCATAACCTATGTTTACAACCTGTTGCTGTAGGATCAGGTCGGCAATAAGCTGCTCATCGGCTGTTTCGGCTACAAGGTCTATTTTCAGCCCGGGAAGCAGGATGTATTTGTCCATATTGTGACGGAAGCAATGATAAGCGCGCCCTTTACTGACAACTCTTGTGCCATCAAGGTCCTTATACGTGATTCTATCCTTCTTGGCCAGGGGATGGTCACAATGAAGACGGACGCAGTAATGGGAGAAGAACAGCGGTTCGCCGTAAAAGCGGGTTTGGTCAAGGTCTCCCGTTACAATGGCAAAGTTGCAATGCTTTTCCAGGACTCCTTTTAAGGCTGTGTCATCTGTGGTGTCAACTGTGCTGAGAATTATATCCGGAAAGGTACGATGAAAATCCCAAAGGAATTTGGCTCCTAAAAAGGCAAAGACATGGTCGAGAGCATAGACCGTAACCACACTTTTGGATTGCGAGGCTAGCGTACGCATGCTTTCAATGCTGCGGTATTCTTCTAACAAGCGCTGGACATGGGGAAGAAGTGCAGTGGCATAGTCTGTGGGGACAAGGCCGTGAGGATTGCGGATAAAAAGCAGTTGCCCCAGCTCGTCTTCAAGTGTCTTTATTATCTTGCTGACTCCCTGTCGTGATACATAAAGTTGGTTGGCGGCATTTTGGATATTGCCCTGTCGGTATACTTCCAAGAAATATTCCATTTGTTTTTGATTCATAATAGGCACTCCTTTCGTTTGTTTTTATTTTACAGCAACATTTTAGTTGCTACAATAGAGAACTTATTTGCTTGTCGCGGTGTAATAAGGGAATTATACTAGACCTATAACAACACGAACGCAATTTATTAGTGACGCAAAGGAGAGTATGACCATGAAGATGACACAAATCCGTAATGCTACCAATCGCCTCGAATACGCAGGCAAGGTTTTTCTTATAGATCCATGGTTGATGCCGAAACATCAGTTTTCTTTTATTGATGTGCCTGGCAGGCCTTATCATGTGCCGGATGAGATGAAGGAGCATCTTCTCATGCCCTTTTATGACTTACCTATGTCGATGGAAGAGATCCTGACAGGGGTGGATTACTATCTGGTAACACATTTGCATCCTGACCATATCGATATGGGCATGGACGGTACCGTTGGTGCGCCGCTGGACAAGAATGTTCCGGTCATTTGCCAAAATCAACAAGACGCGGAAGCTTTTCAGAAGTCAGGCTTCTGTGAGGTGATGGTGTTATCTGAAGATGGCATGATGTGCGGGCAGGCAAAGCTGACAAAACTTCCAGCACGCCATGGAACCGTGGTTCCTTGTGGCGATGCGATGGGGGTAATGTTTGCCGCTGAAGGAGAAAAGACATTCTATCTGGCGGGCGATACGGTTTGGTATCCAGTAGTGGCTGATGTGTTAAAGCGTTACCAGCCGGAGGTGGTGGCGCTCAACTGCTGTGCTGCCGAGACCGTGGAAAATGGCAGGCTTATCATGGATGCTGAAGATGTCCATTGCGTAGCCAAAACTGCCCCGGAGGCCAGACTTTATCTGACTCACTTGGACAATGTGGCCCATGCTGCTCTTACACGCCATACGCTAAAAGGAAGTTTGGCAGAGCGCGGTGTGACCAATTATGATATGCCGCGAGATGGACAGGTAATAACTTATTGAGTTGTTATGAAAGTGAATACAGAAAGCACTAAGAGGCCGGGATTCCCCCGGTCTTTTTTTAATTGACAAAGCAGGAACCACATGATAAAGTATGTTTATAAAGTTACTTTATAAACATACTTTCGAGGTGTGAGATGGACAAAAGGGATATGCGCAGGGCCAATCTGGATATGCTCCGCAGGGTGCTGATGGATCTGGGGCAGGCTACCAAGCCGCAGCTGGCGGAGGCTTCCGGCTTCAGCGTGGTGACGGTGAATGCCCTGCTGAAGACTTTGGTGGAAGCGGGGGAGGCGGAAGCGGTGGAGGCTGCGGCCTTGCCTGGCGAGGCAGGCGGGCGGCCTGCACGGCAGTTTGCCTTCTGCCGCAACAGGAAGCTGGCGCTGCTGCTCTATATGCTTGAGGAACAGGGCCGGGACAAGCTGGTGCTGGCGGTAGAAAATCTCCTGGGAGAAATCATCTGGCAGCAGGAAGTCTTCCCCCCTGAGATAACGGCAGAGGTGCTGCTGGCGCACTTGCAGCAGGCAAGAGAGCAGTTCCCCGGAATCAGCCGGGTGCTGCTGGGGGTGCCGGGGGTGGATGTGGCCGGCAGGATGATGATCATAGATTATCCCCGGCTTCAGGGCATTGCCTTGCGGGAAAGGCTGTCAGAGGCCCTTGCCCTGCCGGTGCACATCTGCAACGACATCAATGCAGCGGTGACGGGATACGGCCAGCAATGGCAGCAGGCGGAGCAGGAAACTGTTATCGGCATCTACTGGCCCCACGGCTATCCGCCCGGGGCAGGCATCTTGCTGAAGGGGCGCCTCTATGAGGGAAAAGACGGCATTGCCGGTGAGATAGGCTTTCGCTACGCTAACCCTGCCCCTTACAGGGAAGGGGATTTCAAGGAATCGGCAGCAGCGGAGATCCTGCGGCTGGTGCGCTACTGGAATCCCCATCAGGTGGTATTCTACCGGGAGGGCCTGACAGAAGCGGCCTTAGCTGAGATCATGGCTGCATGCCGTGAGGAACTGCCGGCCGTCTTGCTGCCTGAAGTCAGGCTGGGGGCTTCCTTCCAGCAGGACTATGCGGCAGGGCTGCGGCAGATAGGCAGGAATTTGCTTTTGAAAGAATGACAGGAGGTTTCAGTCATGCTGGCAGATTATCATGCCAGCATGGACAGCCCATTGCCCATGACTTTTGATTATTTTATTGAACGAGGATTTTTATGGAAATGACACAGACAATTAGGGAAGAATTCAACGCGGCAGATATCTGGACCCAGCACGCCACCAGAGCCGTGTTCTTTATCGGCGGCTTTGGGGCAGCCTCCTGGGCGCCCCTGGTGCCGCTTTTGCGTGAGAGGCTGGCCATTGGGGAGGATATTCTGGGACTTTTATTGCTGTGCATCGGCATCGGCTCCCTCCTCACCATGCCCCTGTCCGGGGCGGCAGCGGTGCGGCTGGGCTGCCGGAAGGTGCTGACTTTTGCCAGCCTGGCCTTTGCTGTCCTGCTGTTTCTCCTGAGCTAGGTAAGCGAAATCCTGGCAGCAGTGCCGGTGCTGCTGCTCTTTGGGGCCGTCATGGGCTGCATTGATGTGGTGGTGAATATCCAGGCGGTGATAGTGGAAAAAGCCTCCGGCAGGCGGCTCATGTCCGGCATGCACGGCCTCTGGAGCGTGGGCGGCTTTGCCGGGGCAGGGCTGTTCGGTGTATGGGTGGGAGGCCTGGGGCTTTCCCCTACCGCCTCCACCCTGATAGCGGCGGGAATCATGACAGGGGCTATCCTCTTTTTTGCCTGCTTCCTGCTGCCATACGGCGGCGAGGCCGGGGGCAGGATGCTGGCAATGCCCAGGGGCATTGTCACCTTCGTGGGCATCATCGCCTGCATTGCCTTTCTGGTGGAAGGGGCCATTATGGACTGGAGCGGCGTGTTCCTGACTGCAGTGCGGGGCTTTGATATGTCACTGGCGGGCACAGGCTTCACGGTCTTTTCCGCCGCCATGCTGACCATGCGGCTCATTGGGGACAGGCTGGTGCAGGAAATGGGCCAGAAAAGGGTCATCCTGGGAGGAAGCCTCCTGGCCCTGGCAGGCTTCCTGGCAGTGATCTTTGCGCCTGAGGCCTGGCTCCTTTATGCCGGCTTCTTCGCCATCGGCGTGGGCAGCGCCAATATCGTGCCCGTGTTCTTTTCCCTGCTGGGCAGGCAGAAGGATATGCCCATAGGCCTGGCCGTGCCCGCCGTGAGCACCCTGGGCTATCTGGGCATACTCATGGGCCCCGCCGCCATCGGGGCCCTGGCCCATGCTGCCAGCCTGTACGCCGCCTTTGGGCTGCTGGCAGGGCTGGTGGCTGTGCAGTTTGTCATTGCGTGGTATGTGTACAGAAAGGTGCTTTGAAGGGAGGATTTTGCCCCGGCTGGGGCGAAGTAGGCAGACAGGCTATAACGAGTACAAGATGTCCCCAAATTCTATAAGTGGGGGCGGTAACTTACTAACAGGCGGCGAGTTAATATTTCCCGCCTCGTTGAAAGGCCAAGAGGAAGTTTTGCCTTCGGCAAAACTGGAACAATGGCCTTATAATGCATGCAGAAGCGAGGGTGCCGGCAAAGAGAATCTCATCTTGCACATGGACTGGTGACTGCTGCAGGTATCGGCTGAAGGTTGGAGCTTGAATGAATGGAGAGTGAAGCTGTATGTCAGAGAAAATCTATTTGAGCGAAGTGATGATGCCGAACCAGACAAATCCCAATGGCAATGTCCATGGCGGAGAGCTGATGAAGATGATGGATTCCACGGCTTACGCTGCTGCCCGCAAATACTGCCGCTCAAATGTGGTGACTGCCAGGGTGGATGAGCTGGAATTCCATACCCCTATCCTGATAGGAGATCTTGTTACCTGCACTGCCGAAGTCATTTACGTTGGTCATACTTCCATGGAAGTGGCTGTGAATGTAGAGGTGGAGGTTTTGGAAGCAGAGCAGGGCCCCCAGCACGCCCTGTCGGCATATTTCACCATGGTGGCCCTGGACCGCAACGGACGGCCCATGACCGTGCCGCCCCTTAAATTGGTTACAGAGGAAGCCAAAGCTGCCTTCGAAGCGGGAAGGCAGCGCCACGAGCTTTATCATGAACGCAAGAAGCAGCGTGCTGAAGCGGCAAAGAAGGCAGGCGCTGTGCAGCAGGAAATCCACGGATGACGAAGCATGTCCGGAAAAGAACTGAAGCACGCCCTGCCCGGAGTGCAGTGCCTGGCCCTGGTGCCGGAGCATATCACAGGGAAACGTGTCAATGAATCGTGAAAATTGAGCATGAGTTTGTTTAGCACGCATAGCAGTGGAGGGTGAGATGATGAAGAAGAAACTAGCAGCGGCTTTGCTGGCCTCTATGATGTGCATGGGCACGGTGCTTGCCGTGCCTGTGGCAAGGGAAGGTGTGATACCCTATCCGGCGGGACAAGCGCCGAATCAGGAGGGAGCCTGGTCTGCTCCCGCAGAAATCAATCATGATGATTCTCCATATTTTACGAAGCTGGATGTTTATCAGCTGGAAAGCATCAACGGCCGCCGGGTGGTTATGCCTCATTATCCCAGCTACCAGCAGACCACGGAGTATACCTGTGGCCCGGCAGCAGCCCTGACCCTGCTTTACTGGCACGGCAACAAGGACTACGATGAACTGAGCCTTGCCAGGGAAATGAAGACCCGGCCTTATCCCTACGGCACCAATGTCAAGGATATGGTCAGTTTCTTTGGAAAAATTGGCTGGACGGTGGAGAGCAGCCTGAAGGCGGACAAGTTCAGCCGTTACGATGATTTCAAGGATTTTGTCTGGTACCATCTGGAAAAGGGCAGGCCCATTCTGGTAGAGAATGTGGAGTGGGGAGGCCATTGGCGGGTCATCATCGGCTATGACAGCCTGGGAACCGAATCTCCTTTGGATGATATGCTGATCCTGGCTGACCCCTACGATACCTGCGACCATAACCAGGACGGCTATACCACCATGAATGCCACGAAGTTCTTCTCTATGTGGTTCGACCATTCCATCCTCCCGAAAAAAGATCGGTATCAGCCCTGGATTGTGGCCTATCCGAAAGATTGAAATAAGGGGAAACAAGAAATCCTTGACGTGCAGATTTTTTTCCGGAAGCCTGTATCCAAAATACGCTTGAGGCGTGTCAAAAGATACAGTATGCATGAAATTCGTAACAGCCAAAGAATATTTTTGCGTGAGGTCAAGGGGCTTATCGTTCACTTGGCATCCGTTACGCTGAGAAAAGTTTGGCAAGCAAAGGTAAATGCCGCCTGCTTGCAGAATGTAGAGTGATGGGAGCGAAGGAGGATGGTTATGTCAAAAAAGATAACAAGAAACTGTGTCAACCATATTGCTTTTGCAAGGAAAAACCTGGCCTGGCTCAGTTTATCTGTCTGCCTGCTATTGAATCTTTTGTGCTTGCCCCCGGCTCAAGCGGCAGAAATACTTAGAGAAACCATCCCCTTAGAACGGAATGAAGTGCCACTGCATTTGGAGCGTTATATAGAGCAAGACGGAAAGATAAAGCGTCCCATCTTGTTCGTACACGGTGTGACATTTTCTTCCCATGAATTTGATGTTGATTACAAGGATTACAGTTTGGCGAGATATTTTGCCAAACACGGATTTGAGGTTTGGCTGCTCGATATTGCAGGATTTGGAAATTCTGGCAGCGTCAAGGACGGCTTCATGCCGGATTCGGATTATGCTTCGGAAGATATCGCATCTGCTGTGAAGCTCATATTGGAAAGAAATAATCTTGCGTCCATGGATGTTTTGGGCTGGAGCTGGGGAACCGTGATCAGCGGTCGTTTTGCCGCCAAGCACCCGGAGATGGTGCATCGCCTTGTGCTTTATGCGCCTATAGTAGCCGGGCTGGGTGAGCAGGATGTGAAGGAGCCTTTCAATAAAAATACCTGGGAGGCTGCAGCTTCGGATTTTCAGAGGAAAACTGATGGAGACATAGACTTTGACATCGTGGAAAAAACTGTGGCCAGCACCTATATCGATAATGCCTGGCACTACGATAGGGATACGAGTCCCAATGGTGGAAGACGAGATTTGCTTGTCCACAAGAGTGTGCGACTTATTCCGACAGAGAGCATAAAAGCTCCTGTGCTGATAATAGTCGGATCTAAAGATCCCTATGTGTCGCCTGACTTATGCGCTGAAGCGTATAGGACGCTTCCCAATAAAAAAGATTCGGAGTTGGTGATCGTGGACGGAGCCGCCCACGCAATGTTGATGGAGCGTCCTTATTACAAACTGTTTCGGGAAAAGGTATTAAATTTTTTGAATAAAGGCTGATGTGCGATATCGCGAATTGCGAGTTTCACGAGACCGCTCCTGTAAGAAAGGGGGGGACTTATGTCTTTTGAAACTGTTGAAGGTACATTGAATATCAGCTGTACGATGGTCATGACGACGGCGTTTGCCGCCATCCTGCTCCTGATCGGCTTCTGGATCCGGAAGAAGGTGAGCTTCTTCACGAAGTACTGCATTCCGGCTCCTGTGTTGGGCGGCTTCCTGTTCATGTTCATCTCCTTTGCCGGACATCAGAGCGGCGCGTTCGCGTTCAAGTTCGACATGACATTCCAGAGTCCGTTCATGGTGGCGTTCTTCACCACCGTTGGCCTGGGCGCGTCCCTTTCCCTTCTGAAGAAGGGCGGTATCCTGCTGATCGTCTACTGGCTGATCGCCGGCATCGTCTCCATCATCCAGAACTGCATCAGCATCGGCCTCGCCAATGTCACAGGCCTTGAGTATCCCTACGCGCTTCTGGCAGGTGCTATCTCCATGATTGGCGGACACGGAGCGGCAGGCTCCTACGGTTCCACCTTTACAGAGATGGGCTATCCGGCAGGTATCACCGTTGGCGCAGCAGCTGCGACCTTCGGCCTGATCTTCGGCATCTTGGTGGGCGGCCCGGTGGCCCGCATGCTGATCGAGAAGAACCACCTGACCCCGGACAACTCCGAGACCCTGGACACTTCCGCCGAAGAAATCAACGCAGGACACGGCGAGAAGCTCACCAACCTGGATGTCCTGAAGAACGTGACCGCGATCCTGTTCTGCATGGCGCTCGGAGCCGAGATCTCCGGCTGGCTCGGCAAGCTGATTGGAATGAGCTTCCCGTCCTATGTCGGCGCAATGTTCGTCGCTATGCTTGTCCGCAACCTGAACGAGCAGTTCCACTGGTATCATTTCAGATTCCCGCTGGTGGACGGCACTGGCGATGTCATGCTGAACCTGTATCTTTCCATGGCGCTGATGAGCCTGAACCTGTATCAGCTGCTTGACCTGATCGGACCGGTTATTATCATCGTGGCCGCGCAGGTGGTAGTGCTGGTGCTCCTTTCCATCTTCGTCGTTTTCCCGATCCTCGGAAAGAACTACGACGCAGCAGTCATGTGCGCGGGCCTTCTGGGCCATGGCCTCGGTGCTGTGCCCTCCGCGATCGTGAACATGACGGTGGTCAAGGACAAGTACGGCATGTCCAGAAAGGCCTTCATGATCGTCCCGATTGTCGGCGCCTTCCTGGTGGATATCATCTATCAGCCGCAGACCATCGCTTTCATCAAGTTCTTCGTGCAGGGCTTCGCAGGCTGACGGAAAGAATTACGATGATATTCTTTGCGAATTTTTTATACTGGAAGGAAAATCGAGGCTTTGCGGCGAATAAAAATTTGGGAATATTTTAAATATAATATTCCTAATATTCCGACAAAATAGTTTTGAAGCAGCAGGGCGAAACGAGAATGAAGCGGGAGGCGAATCCGTAAACGCGCAAAATAATCCAATGGCGTTGATCGGATTTCGGAAGCCAGGCTGCTCGCCTTGCCAAACATGACGTTTGACGGCATCAATGAAAACGGCGTGGCCATGAACAGCAACGTCGTTCCTGCCATAGATCTGGACTTTGCCACCCTGCTCTCCACCAATTACGGCAAACCGCGCCTTCATGCTCTGGTCGTCGTCCGCTACGTTCTAGATCACGCGAAATCCGCCGCGCATGGCGTTGAGCTGCTGAAGAACATGGACATTTACGGCGGTTATGGCACATGGGGGATTCACTGGATGCTCGCGGACGAGAAGGAGACCTATATCATCGAGTGTATCGACGGCGAACTTGTCGCCAGAAATGACACGGACAACATCATGACGAATTTCTATGTCAACTACGCGCCGAATACTCGTTACGCAAAGCACATAGCGAAGACAGGGCAAACGGTTGCGGGAAAAACCTATAAGGGCTTCCCCATCCTTACGCCCCATGCCTGCGGCGTTGAGCGTTACGCCATCCTGAAGGAGCACTACGCCGAGGGCGGAAAATCCGCCGCGGGAATGGCCCGCCTGATGGAGCGCGTGAAATATACCCAGATGTATGAAGCGGCCACAGAGCCGTTCTGGTACACGGAGTATACGGAAGGGAATCTGACAATCGCCAATGCGCCCATGGATTTCAAGGAAGTTCTTCAAAAGGACTTTAATACCTACAAACTGCGCGACAGGAACAACCAGCCCGATAACTTCTGGCAGACGTGGCACACAGCGGTTTACGACCTGGCGAACAGGACGCTTCGCTTGAACATCCAGGAGGATTATTCCAAGCACTACGACTTCAAGCTGGAGTAAAAGGAGATCACTTGCAGGACAAGGAATTGCGGGTTAGCTGAACTTTCTCGCTACAGATAATACGTTGCAGAGGTCCACGAAGCGAGACCTGCGGCAACATACTTCGAGGTGAAGTGGTAAACTAAAATTGGACACGGAGGGGCTGTTGCACGTAATAAAAACGTGCAACAGCCTCCCTTTTCATCGAGTTTATTGGAGAAGGAGGCCAGCCAATGTTCTACGCGATTCTCCGGACTTTGCCAATGGCCTGTTCCTGACGGCAGCCAATCTGGGATGTGTGCTGGGGACTACGGTCAGCGGCCGCTTCATCGAAGCCTGGGGAACCAGGTATGCGGTGCTGGGCGGCTTGCTGTTCTGCCTGCTGGCAGCACTGACGGTTTGGGCGCAGTGCTATCAGCAGCGCATGAATTCGAGCCTGACGGTTCAGGCTGAGCATTGACTGCTGGCAATGCATCATTTTTTGACACAATTCTTCCATATAATCCAGCTTAATGAGTGAATTCTTCCACTCTTGCGGAATATCTTCCCAGCCGTATGCCAGACCTGCGAGACCTCCAACAATCGCACCTATTGTATCCGTATCATTACCGAGATTGACGGCGGCGAGAACCGCCTCACGATAATTTTTCGTATTCGTAAGACACCAAAGGCTGGCTTCCAATGTGTCAACCACATAGCCACTGCTGCTGATGTCAGCTTTTGTAAGGCCAGCGAAACTGCCAAAATTCCAAAGCCTTCTGTAGTGGGGCACTTCCCTGGCAAACTCGCTTTCCCTTTCATAGAAGGCATGAGCCTCTGACAGGCCTTTTTCTATTGCCTTTAAGAGCGGCTGACCTATGAGCAAGTTCATGGCAATCAATGTGTAGATGCCGCAAGCCATCTGGCTTCGTGGGTGGGCGTGGGTAAGGCGCGAGATATGGTGTGCCTCCTTCAAAACGTCTTTCACGGTGGAAATATTGTGCTGCCAAAGGTAAATGGCAAGGGGGGCAATACGCATGAGCGAACCGTTGCCGTTGTCGTACTCTCCGCTGCCGCCGCAAGCAAGGGGCGGAGTGCCTTGTTCATAGCGATGAATGGCCGCTTGAGATGCTATGCCAACATCGAAGGTGGTTCCCGTGGCAGTAAATTCTGCCCTTCTTAGCCAGCTCACAAAATTGTCCATGATGTCTTTGCAGTCGATGCGCCCCAGGCGGACGATGCTTTCCAATAGGCACAGCGTCATGCTGGTGTCATCAGACCAGGTGCCGGGGGGCTGGTGATGTGTGCCGTAGCCTCTCATCTCAGCAACAGGGTCATGGGCAATTTCCTCCCGTGACATAAATTCCACGGGGACGCCAAGGGCATCGCCAATGGCGTGGCCGACAATCATGGCTTTTATCAATTCCAAATCCAATATTCACGCCTCCTCAAAAAATAGCCTGAATAGAGTATATCACGAACCATGCGACATGTGGGTGGCTCAAAAACATGTGAGCCACTCTGATGTCGTTTCTTTTGTGGTATAATAGGCAAAAAAATAAATCTGTTTCGTCAGGGGAGGGGAAATGTATGGCAAGAACTGCGCCGGAAAGCAAAAAGATCTACCTGTACGATATGACAATCGCCGCATGGAGAGAAGTAACAGAGGAGGCAGACTCTCCTGTCGTTATCGTGGCGGATGTTTACTGGGTCAAGCGGGAAGGAGCGTATAGCCATCCCACAGGGCTGAATGCTTGCTATATGAATCCGGCTTATCAAGACTTTGGCTGGTCATACTTTCATACCGAAGCGCATCAGCGGCTGGTATGGTGTCCCACGCACCGTTGCTTTGAGAAGATACATCATTTAGAGCGAATGGACAGCATTCGCTCTGCATCCGGTTGCCGTCTGCAAGGCAAGATTGCTTATTTTTCGATAAATGTTGAACTCTCTTACAAGGAAAACATCGCAAAGATCGTTACCGCGCCTATAGGCTGGGAATTAAAGCGAATGGCAGACGGGAGCGTAGATGTTCAGGCAGAACTGTTTCAGATTCCTGTGAATATAAATTTCACAGACTTTGGCATATCCTTGGATGTAGAGAAAATCGAGAGTTGCAGGGTGACCATCAGTGAAAATTTCCGTGTGGGCGAAGGCACGGTAAAATTTGCCCCCAGTGGCAAGGATTGGACAGATTTCGGCTTGGATATTCCGGGAATTGTAACTGAACAAGCAATAACTTATCTCCTTTTGGCAGCAGACGACGCATATATTCCCCCTGAGAGCAATACCAAAGGCTACAGAAGATTACGCGCCTTTTCCCGATGTCCCAAGGATTTGCATATTGAGTACTGGAGAGGAATTATAGACAAGAATTTCGATGGCCTTTTCCCACAAAAACAAAAAAATCCCTTTTTGGCTTTGTGCAAGTATTTGAAGATTCCTGTCACGGCAAAACTCACGGAAGGCTATGAGAAAAATCCTTTTGCGCCTCTGTGGGCAGTTATACTGAGGAGATGGGGATTCCGTGAGGAGGAGAATATAGAGCGGTTTTACGGTCTGGAAGAATTCGCAGGTATATCACCGAATTGCTTCAGTGAGTTTTGCGGTTCGGACGTAGGTGAAATGCTATCAGCTTCTGCCAGCAAAGAAGTGGAAAACCGTTGGTATATGCTTGACCACTTTGTAAGATGGGCTTTGACCGTAACGAGTGAAGCTGATCTGGCCGGAAGAGGCCTATGGGCTTTGGCTTCACGGCCTTGGACGGAAGAAATCGAGGAAGAACTTAGCAAGGTGTATTGTCTTACGGATGAAGCATATCTCTTTCTGGAGGAGCAAAAGCTATCGCCACGGGTGCAAAGCCACCTTTTGGGGCATAATCTGCAATGGCTGGGCCACCACTGGTCGGCAGAGCATTTTCAAACAATGGAGGAATTAAACAGGATAGAGGATTTATGGGAAGGGCGCTGTTGGGGAAAGCCCGGGTATGAGATAGAAAATTCGCCGTTTGCGAACCCTAAAAATGGGGAAGATGAGGGAAAAGGAGATTTAACCCGCACAATCAGGTTGCTTGCAGCCTATGATTCCATGCTTTTGGGGAATAAAATCTGTTGCAGTGTGTATCCTATGCCCTCTATGTTGGGACGGGATATGAAGATCCTTCGTAAATTCGAGCCGACCATATCATACAGACCACGGGATGGCCGATATGAAATAGAGAATGTAATGGAAAGATACCGTGAGGAAACAGATGTAGAACCACTTTTGGATCAGTCCAGAAAAACTCGCTTGTTAGCGTATATCAGGTTTTTGCATGATTGCGGTTATCTGAGCCGCGGCATCGCTGATAAGCTGAACGGAGCGCCCCTGCCAAGACGCACTTTTGTGCGGGATTTGAGTATTTTGCGCCGGGCATTTTCCGAAAAGGAGCTTGTGTACCATGCTAAGGACAAGTGTTATGTGTGGGAAGAGGTAGATGAAAATAAAAGCCATTGAACTTATTAAGTCGATTAGGGAATTGAATGATGACATGGTGGATGCCGCACGGAATGTGTCTTTGGATGTCGATGATGACGCATTACTTGTCGATTTGGCTCGTTGGGCAGCCAAGCGATGCGGAGAAGACGAGGCGGATGTACTGCGTGAGGTAAAAGCATGGGCAGAGACCGATTCGCCATTTCCCACCTTGCGAGATATTTTGGAAGTAGGTGCTGAGTGCAACGAAGAACATGACAATCCGCCACCACCATGGAAATTCCGTGATTTTCTCGGCTTTCGCGGAATGGAAGAGCGCAACGAATGGTATAAAAAGCGTGTGCATATTACCATTCATCGGGGAACAAAACAGATTGGAGGCAGCATCACCGAAATTAATATGGGGGAAACGAATATCGTGGTAGACCTTGGTAGTCAACTGCCAGGCAGTCATGGATCGTTAAGCGATGATGAGATTGTCAAAGAACTATTCCGGCCTTTTCGCTCCCACATTGATGCCGTGTTCTTCACCCATTATCATGGCGACCATACTGGACTGATGGATAAAATACCCTCCGATGTTCCCATCTACATGGATTCGGCCATGTTGACGATTTTACGGAAACTCCATGAGCATACCGGCAATAAGGTTATGCAGGAGCTGCTTGCCAATCATAATGGCCGTATTCACCCATTTACGGTAGGAAAAACCTTACGAATCGGCGATATTAGCGTACATACCTTCTTTGTTGACCACTCGGCCTATCATGCCAATATGTTCCTTTTTGAGGGCGCAGGGCATACTATTCTTCACAGTGGTGATTTTAGAAGCACGGGCTATATGAGCAAAAGCCTTAATATTACCCCGGAACTGATTCACGACAGTTATCACAAAGAAGTTGATGTACTCCTGATCGAAGGGACGATGCTTGCTCGCTCGTCGGAGCATCTTTTAACCGAATGGAATGTAAAAAAAGAAGCCATGGATTTTATGCGAGACCATCGACAGATTTTCGTCGTATGTTCTTCTACCAATTTTGACAGCCTCACATCTATTTGCCGAGCGGCGCAAGCAAACCATCTGCCCATTTACGGCAGTCCGTATATCATGGAAATGCTAAAGACTTTTTCTGATATGGCAGGTGCATATACAGGTCTTTACGATTTGCCGCCAATCAAGGGAATCGACGAATTGAAGCTAGCACACCCAAAGGAAGGTGTGGTGCTGCTGGGCTCTCTCTTAAATCGAAAAAAAGAAGATGCGTATTCATTGTACGACAGATATGGCTATTATATGAGCGATTATAAGCCGCATTTGATTTACTCCATGTGGCAGGGCTATTTGAACCCCAAACATCCTGCTTACGATGAGGGTTTGTCAACCTTCGTCAATCGATTCGGTGATGAGGTGAAATATATCCACTCGACAGGTCATGCTGACAGAGCAACCTTGGCGAAGTTTATCAAGGATATTGCTCCACGGAAATATATTGTACCTTTCCACACGGAAAATCAGGAAGGATTCAAGGAGCTTGATGTCGAAGATAAATACAGGGATATGATGATTTTCCCGCAGGACGGGGATACTATTGATGTTGGGGGAGGAGAGATTTGGTATGAATGAGTATCAAGCATTTTATGAGATGGTCAAAAAGTGGACGGTGAATGATTATCGGACGCAAAAAATCAAGGCAGAAGTGATAATTGATATGATGATTTCAGAGCATATCGAGGAAATTGTGTCGCAAAGCTTCGGAAAAGATATCAAGCTGATTGCCAAGGAATTTCCGATTGCGTGTGTAGGTCAACCATGCATCAAGAGCGAGGGGGAAATATCTTCCAATCGTCAGTATGCCAGTGTTGATTTTCTTATGTCCTGTAAGGAATCCGACAAGCCCACAATATATCTTGTCGAACTAAAAACATCTGATGACAGCGTGGATGGTACGCAATTGTGGAATATGTTGTGGACTTGTAAGCAAGGGAGCAATTCGCTTTACAATCGTTTCTACGATATAATAATGAATTACGGAATCAATGAAAACGGAAATGAATTATCAACAAAAAAATATCAATACACCCTGAGCAAGTATGCGATAGAACACATGTCGACATTGAGTGAAAATGTAACAATATTTGGCTCCGAACGTCTAGGGAATAGATTTGATAACGTAAAAGCTAATCAAGAAGAGGTTGCTAAATGTATTTTGCAACAAGGTTTTTATCAGCATTTTCATGAAGCAGAGATGCAAATACTTTATGTTAGTTTAAATCCTATGTTTAAATCGGATATTAAAAAGCTTGCCGCCTCTACAAAAAAAGAAATTAATAAAAAAATTAGTAAACGGGATATGGTTGATACGGATAAAAAAGCAGTAATGGATTTTCTTGAAAGCGATGTATCAACCTTTGTGGCTGATAAACACATACAGCTGACAAATCTTCAGTTTGGCGATGCCATGGGAGTATGGACGTTAATAAGTGATATCTTGAGCAGATTACAGGTTGATTGGCAGAAATGGTTTGATGAGAAGGAAATGAAAGGCGGGAAAAAATATGATTAAACTCACGAAACTTGAATTTGGTGATATTGGAAGAATTAGTGAAGCCCTACGCTGATTGGTACAGCACAACTCGTTTTGAATGATTTTAGAAAGGATGATTTTCATGATAAAACTCACAAACCTTAAAATTGACGGAGAGGGGTGGGCGTATACAGCTTTGCCTACACTGGTATCTTTAGGTGATTGTTGGGACTATAATTCCTTTCTCCGCTCAATCAGACATTTGCTTTTTGACACGAACATTGATAAGCGCGATTTTGAAATGGAAGAAACTGATATGAGTGAGCCGATTCTTAGCGATGTTCTTTCTCATACCGATGTTCTTTGCATAGCAACGCAACTAAAAGACGAGCAGGAAATAAAGAGCCTACAAATCATGGTGGATTTAGCGGTAAAAAATAATGTTCGTTACATCGCCATAATGCTGTGCAATACCAAAAGTCGCAATCATGAGCAGGAGCAGGCACTTAGCCGCTTAAAAGGGCAAGTAAATGCAATCATTGATTTCGCAGGATATAATTCGATTTCCAATGGGCAAGTAAACAACGCAGTTTCCTGCATTGTGCGAGCTATATTCGCCCCTCATATTTTCATGGGTATCATCGGGCTAGATCTTGAGGATTTGCGAAGCGGCATCAAGGAACATGATGTTGCAATTGCGGCCATCGTTAAAGAAACTATACATCACGGTTTCGAGGAGAAAATCCTTCAAGCAGCCACCGAACAAATATACATGCAACATAGGGACTTGAGGCAGGCGCATAATGTTTATTTTGCAGTCTTTGGCAATGAGAACACTATAGATATAGGAACTTTGCAAAAAATTTTACCGGGCGCAATGGTAAACAATGTTGTTTCAGCCACCATCGATAATGCCATGAAAGACGAAGAAGTGTTGGTAGTGACAATCGCATCAGGCTTTAAGAAATAGACGTTCGATATTCGCTTCACGTACTCAATATCATCAATGAATAATGAGCCATGAGGCATGATGATCTTTGTTGACAATCAAATCGATGGATGAAAGATGGATGGTGATGCCTTATGAAAAAGTTCATTTTGGTCGTTTTATCTGCCAGTTATTTTATCTTCCCTCTTGTCGCATACGCCGCCAATCAGCCCAAGGGATTTCCGACCCGTGTTACGGGGCGGGTGGTAGATGGTCACTATGAGGAATACTCCATCTATCCATGGTCGATTGAATATGACGAGGAAAGCGGCAAGATGACTCTGCTCTATCAAGTGGAAACCGCCTATGATACGGAGCCGATTTTCCTATATCTTGTCACCATTAACTCCAAGGAAAAAACATTGTATATCCATCGTAACTGGCGGTCAGAAAATCACATAGAATTAGACTTTATTGAAGCTGATGTGCTAAAACATGAGCTGACCTATGAAGAAAAATCAGGCTTTGATTTGGCATTCAAAAAAGCATTGCCACTATGGAAGTACCGACAAAAAATCGAGCGGCAGGGACAAGGGAAGACTCTGTGATAAGGGATGTGAGCCAACATGAAAAGCCTCGGTCGTAAGTTGTTCGATATTTGCCTCTCTATTTTCCTGTTATGCCTCGGATTTTTTGTTCTCGTGTGTGACTATATACTGCTTATGTCTGAGGGCATTGAGCCATTGTATCATTTGATCGGTGTCATTCTTTTGCTAAGTCTTGCCTTTGCCTGCTGGCAAAAAGCCGTCAGTCTGCTTTACTATCTCAATGTCAGCGATGAGGAACGAGCCATGAGGCATGATGGCAAATTGTTTTTGTTGGGACTGCTTGCCGGACTTCTTTGGAATAACCGTGACAAGTAATTTATGGGGAGGCTGTCTGCATGGGAGCAAAACTTTTGAAGTCGAGATATGTGTCAGCCGATAGTGGTGTTTTTAGTGGCGATGAAGGCAAATATTATAGGAGATTCTACAATAGAATGGCTGCCATTTTCACAAGACCGGGGTTGATTTCATTAGACGAGGTAGAGCTCGACCCATTTAAGCATTTTAACGGTGATGTTTACATGGGGGAAGCAGAAGCTACGGGAGAAAATGCCGCCGTCCTTGCTGCGAAAGAGGCGGTGTCCAAGGGTAAATCTAAAAAAATCACAAAATCAAAAAATATACTCGTTCACATTTTAGGCGGCACTGGTAAAGTAGATTCGTCCACAGCCGCCGAAGCAGTTTCCACTCTTCGTGAAGTTGCTCCCAATGCAAAGATTATTCTCGGTGCTCATCTTGATGAGAAATTGGGCGACGCTTTGCGGGTCACGGTCTTTGTAAGATTGCACTATGATGGGGAGCGTTTTGACGAATATGCCGAAAAACTATATCGGCTCTTGCGAGAGACACCCAAGCATAAACTGCCGGGACTGAATAATTGTCCCGAATACCAAGAACTTTACGATTCCGCACGAGAAAATGACGATGACGATTGGTGTTGGTTTTCGGAAACGATGGATGTGGTAGCCTATGATTTATCCATGGAGGAATATAATCCAAGAAGATTCAATCCAACGCCGGATATGGAGGATATGCCGAAGTTAATCATGGAAGAAATATTGACGGGGAAGCGTCCGACGCAAACATGATGTCCAGTTTAGGGGGGCAAAATCCTCGCCAAAGGGGCAAGGGAAAGGTTTGAAGCGTTACTGCTTCAGTGCCGCATATTCCTGGCGGAGCCATTCCAGCCGTTGCTTTTCCCTCAGGATGGCCTGTTGGAGGATGCAGCGGTGGCCGTAGTGCTCCTGTCTGGCTGCTTCGTCGGCGAAGAGCAGCTGCCAGCGGGCTTGCAGGTATTGGAGTTTTTCCTCGTGGCGGCAGATTTCTTCTTGAAAGAGACGGGGCACCAGCGGGTCTTTGGCTGAGTTTATCAGGTATAGTTTCATGGTGAATTCGTCCCTGGTGGGCACCGGGGGATTCAGGGGTTCTTCCATCCAGGCGGACAGTAGCTGCTGTCCGCTTTTTGTTATGCGGTAGAATTTCTTTTCCAGCTTCTTTCCCACCAGCTCTGTATGGGAAGCAATGAAGCCTTCTTCTTCCAGGCGGCGCAGCTCCGGGTAAATCTGGCTGTGGTTGGAGTACCAGAAATCTCCCAGCTCTTCCTCGAACAGTTTCTTGATATCGTAGCCTGCCAGCTCCCTGTGGGCCAGCATGCCCAGGATGATGTATTTCAGCACGTTCTTCTGTGCCATGCAGATCACCTTTCTTTCTCTCTTGTTGACCCCAGTATATCACATGAAGAAAATCTTTACATGTATTTATTTACATAATGTTGACAAAGCTTTGGGAAAGGGGTATTATAACAGACGTAAAGAATATGTAAATATATACATGATTGCTGAAAGGGGCATTTCTGATGGAATTCAAAGAACTGGACGATTTTCTGGGCACTCACTTTATCTATACCTACGACAACGGCTGGGAGTATGAGTGGTATGCCAAGAATGACCACACGGTGGATTACCGCATCCACGGCGGCATGGTGGCTGGCCGCTGGGTGAAAGACCAGGAGGCCAATATCGTGAAGCTCACCGATGGGGTGTACAAGGTTACCTGGACGGAGCCCACTGGCACGGATGTGGCTTTGGATTTCATGCCTAACGAGCATATCATGCACGGCGTGATCTTCTTCCCCAAGTGGGTGCAGGATCATCCTGAGATTACGGTCTGCTTCCAGAATGAACATATTGAACTCATGAAGGAATCAAGGGAGAAGTACGAGAATTATCCCAAGTATCTGGTGCCGGAGTTCGCCAAGATCACCTACATGGGCAAGGCCGGGCAGAACAACGAGGAGGTCATTGCCGAGGCTCCCTACAAGGGCATGACGGACGATATCCGAGCAGGAAAGTATTTTGACGCCGACTACAAGCGTATCAAGAAGTAAGGACAAGGTAGAGTGCAGGAGGGAATCCCATGAAAGCAGGCAGAGTGAAGAAACTGGCCCTGGCGGCCTTGCTGTCGCTGGCGGTAGCAGCACCTTTGGGGGCAGGCTGCGAGGCGGGAGCCAGGGCGGATGATTTGGTGCAGATGCCGCCCACTTATCGGGATGTGCTGGTGGCAGAGGTGAAAAATGCTGACGGCGCAGACCGAAAGCTCCGCATGAATGTCTTTGTGCCGCCCAAGGCCAAGGGCAAAGTGCCGGTCCTGATTTATGTCCACGGGGGTGGCTGGGCCAGGGGCTCGTATGAAGGTGATGATGCCAAGAACGTGCCCCAGGCTCAGGCAAGCGGGCAGGCAGGGCTGATGGCCAGTGACAATGCCTCCACATACAAGGTCTTCAAGGATGTGCTGAATCACGGCATTGCCTTTGTGTCCGTAGATTACCGGCTGAACAGCGAAGCTGCTTTTCCTGCCCAGATCTACGATGTGAAAGCGGCAGTGCGTTTTGTCCGCGCCCATGCAGATGAATATGGCCTGGACGCAGACCGCATGGCCATAGCGGGAAGCTCCGCCGGTGCCCATCTGGCAGCCGAGCTGGCCTTGACCAACGGCAACCAGGCGTTGGAAGGGGACGAGGGCGGCAACCTTGCTTTCAGCAGCAGCGTGAAGGCCTGCGTGGACTACTATGGCCCCACCAATTTGCTGACCATGGCCCCGGAAATGAGCCCTGCTTTGCAGGACCCTGCTGAGGCGGCAGAAACCCATGATTCCGTCCGGGCTATGGAGTCTGTGCTCCTGGGCTTTACAGGAGAAGGGGAGGGGGTAGGCACCCTGCGCAAGGTAGATGAGGCGGGAGACAAGTCCTCACCCTACTGGCAGATGGTAGAGCTGGCCAAACTGGGCAGCCCCGTCTATCAGGTGACGAAAGCTGCGCCGCCTTTCTTTATTGCCCATGGTGGTCATGATTCGCTGGTGCCCATCCAGCAGAGCCTCAGCCTGCAGAAAGCCTTGACCGATGCTGGGGTGGAGAATTTCTTTGTCTGCAACTCCAAAGCTCCTCATGGCTATCAGGGGGAAGATACCAACAAAGCCATGATGCGCTGGCTGTGCCGCCAGCTGGGCGTGGAGTATTGAGCTTCCTGCTATCCTTATGGATGCCCTGAAGAAGCATTACCCCGAGTATCTGGAAGATGAGGGCATTAAGTGGGATTTCACCAAGTTCCTCATCGACCACGAAGGCAATGTAGTGGAGCGCTACGAACCGATTACCAGCCCGTCCGCCATGTTGGCGGCGATTGAAAAATTTCTGTAAAAAGAACAGCCAGCCTTGCTTGCTATAGCATGGCTGGCTGTTTTCTATGCCTGCGTGGGAAGGATGTTTCACTTTGTGCAACTGCATAAATCCACATGGGGGCAGGAGGCGGCGGTGCTGGTGGAGATAACGCAGAACTGCATCGCCGAGAATGCGAGGATTGCCCAAGACCAAGGGGAGTACTAGAAACGCTGCAACGGCTTGGTGGAGCGGTACGAGAGAGCCAAGATACATAACCATTTGATTATAGCAACCCACGAAATAGATATTTCCCTTACGAGTCCTCCTTCTGTATAATGAAATCAACAAAGCAAGAAGGAGGATATGCGGTTATGAAAAAATTCTCGGCAGAAACATGGAGCCTTGCCCTTTGTATCGCCATTCTTCCGCCAATATGGGCGGTCTTGGCACCTTATCTCAGCGTCGATGTGGGGGCGGTTGCCCTGATTTGCGCCGGATTGTATGTCACCAATGGCAACAAGCTGATGGATGCCCCCAAGATAACCATTGGATTCTTGCTGGGGGATCTTTGGGGGTGGCTGGCAGTGAATGCTATGCAAAATTCCTCTTGGAACGCAGATGTCACCACCTTCATGACGTTGTTTTTGCTGGGCGGAGCGGCGGTCATCATAGCGGCTATGGGTTCAGAGATGATACATTGTCCGTCATGGCTTTGCGGTTGGGCAATCACCCTCACGGTGCTTGCACCCCTTGAACAAGGCTTGCAAGGCAGCTATGCTACACAGATAGCTGTAGCAATGACCGTCGGTGTTTGGTATGTTGGAGCCTTTCTTAACACGGTGCAGCAGTGCATACTGCGTTTTACGGAAGGCCATACTTCTAATAATATAAATTTTGCAGGGAGGAAATCATCATGAAACTGTTTTTAGGCAAAAAAGTCGGCGTGAGCAAAGAGGAGAAGGCACTTTCTTATTACAAATTTTTTGAGCGGGATATGGCGAACATCCCGGCGGAGAAAATCGCTCTTCTGGATGCGCCGCAGGAAAAGTCCGCTGTGCCTTTTGAAGAGAAAAACCTCTATTTGGCAGGGAAAGACAAGAACTATGCTCAGGTTGGCTACGGCACGGCGGCAAACGGCACCGGCTTTGTCTGTAACGAAACCTATATGCCAGGTGTCACACCGGAAATGCTGGACTGGTGGTTCCCGTGGCACAGCGTAGGCTCGGATTTGCGCTATAAGATTTGGGATCCAGAAGACCATTATTTTGCTCGCGCCGATAAAGCGAATTATGTCTGCGACCCCAATGTGCCGGTTAACGAAAAGACATGGGGAGTTAATCATTATATTTTGGAGGATGTGGGTGGTGGCCCCGGCTTTCTGAAGATTTGCTTCAAAAGCCCTGCTGATTTTGGCTTTGACACGTCCCTGATTGGCAAGGAAAACTGCGCATCCCTTGTTTGCGGCATAGGTGATGGCTCCTGCGCGGCAGCGATGGTGCATAAATGGTATCCTTATCAGGACGGAGTGATGTTGTGTTCCCGTTTTTGGATCGGCTACGGTGTGGTGGACGGGGAGATTCGTTGCACTCTGCCTGATGGTGCGAAAGTTCCCGTGGAAGTGTCCAAGGGCTTATTTGCCCATAATATCAAAGAGTTTACCAATCTGGCTGCAATCCTGCCGGAAGTTTACGCCGAGAACAAGGATAATTTCTGAACATGAACATTCAGCAGCTACGATATTTCCTTGTCTTGGCCGATACATTGAGTTTTACAAAGACAGCGGAAAAATACTATATCTCGCAAACGGCGGTTTCCAATCAAATCAAAGCCTTAGAGGAAAAACTGGGCGTGCAGCTTTTTCAGCGAGATAATCGTAAGGTTATTCTCACCCCGGCAGGAAAAGTCTTTGTCAAGGAAGCCAAAAGCATCATCACGAGAATCGAGGAGGCTGTCCAGCACACCAAGGATGCCGCCGAGGGATTCACCGGAGAAATCCATGTGGGCTATCAGTGGGGATTTGAGCGTACCGTCTTTCCGAAAGTTTTGCAGGATTTTCAGTACGAATACCCGAATATTGAAATCCTTATCGAACGGGATGAAGTGGCGGCCCTATATGATGGGGTGATGGAAGGAAAGTATGATATTATTTTCAATCTGCCCTTGCCCGGCAAAAAGAAGTCCGGACTGAAAGAAATGGTGCTTGCCCGCTATCCACTGTATGTAGCAGTACCGCCCCAGCATCATTTGGCAGAATTCCATTCCCTGAAAAGGGAGCAATTGGCAGATGAGATATTCATTTCCTATCGGCAAAACGCTCTCAGCGAATATGACCCCACACAGGCCATCCTGGCTGATTTTGCTGATGTCGGCCTAGTTCCGAATATAAACTTCCAGCATCAAGGCATTGAAAATATCTTGCTCTTCGTGGCTTTAGGCAAGGGTATCACTATAGTTCCTGAGTATTTTCTGCCGTGCGCTCCAGCGGGGATAAATCTTCTGTTCATTCCTTTGGAGGATAGCTCGCTCCCCGCCGAGGTGGCTGCCATCTGGCAGGAAAAAAATACCAATCCGGCACTTGATAAGTTCGTGGAGTGTATACAAAAGAATTAGATTTATGTTGCTTTTGAGTGTTGGTATTCTCGCGGTGTTATCCCGTAATACTCCTTGAATGCCTTGTAAAAATTGCTGTGATTGCTGTAGCCAAGCATAGCGGATATTTCTTCGATGGGGAGGGCGGTGCTCTTTAACAGGAGCGATGCCCTTCCCATTCGTTTTTCCAATAGAATTTCAGTAAATTTGCGTCCTGTTTCCTTTCGCAGTACCGTGGAGATGTAGTTGGGATGATAGGAGAAGTGCCGTGAAATGTCTTTCAACGTCACCACATCGGAGTGATTATCCATATAATCCATAATCTGCTCGGAGATGGACTGAGGACGGATATCGGATCTATCTATGGCAAAGCGACGGGTAACTTCTATCATAAATGGCTGAAGCAGTGATTTCAAGAAATGCTGGGTATCTTCCTTGCGGTCGGCGTATTCCATGACCATAATAAATATAACTCTACAGCATTTACCTTGAATTGGAAAGAATAGGTTTCATTTTTTCTTGACCGCTGAAGCCCATCTTTCCCCATTCTACGATATTTTCCGACCCACGCTTGAATGCAGCACGCAGTACACCCGGAGATCAGCCCGCTTCTCGCCCTGCCGGTTTTCTTGCTGAAATATCAGCCGTTGATTGTGGGGAGTGTGGCTATGGGTGGGATTCTGCTTTCTTTGATAAGTTCCATCGCCGGGTTGTCGCTGGGCATTGGCACGATGATTTCTCGGGATATCCTGCCCCATGCCAAGGAAAGAGGAACCCTTCTTCGCACTCGCATGGTTGTGCTGGCTGTTATACTGTTAGCAGCAATCGTGGCCGTCATGAACAAGGATTCTCAGGTATTGCTTTGGAATTATATGTCTATGGCCTTAAGAGGCGGCATCTTCCTTCCCCTTACCCTGACAATTTTTCGACAGCACGCCGTTGGCTCCCACTGTGCAATTCTCTCAATGACAATATCTGCAGCCGTAGCAGTGATAGCTGTTATCGTCGACAGTCCGGTTCCGCCCCTTTTCATTGGTCTTGGCACAAGTTTCCTGTTCCTTGCGGCAGGTTATATTACCCATCATGGAGAAGCCGGACTTTCCGCGCGATAAAAATGTTTTGCCGAAGTTGTTAAAAAAAATCATTGACATATCGCGAAAACAAGATATAATATAGGCATGAACACATTAGAAATTTACAAAGCCTTGGCGAACGAAATACGTTTGAATATCATGGAATGGTTGAAAGAGCCGGAAAAGCATTTCCCACCGCAAGGACTGCATTTGCCGGATGGCAGCACATGGACAGGAGGCGTGTGTGTCGGCAGCATTCAGGAGAAAGCGGGGATTTCCCAGTCCACGGTGTCCCATTATCTTGACATTCTTCAGCGTGCTGGGCTATTGAAAGCCGCGCGCATAGGCAAGTGGACATACTACCAACGCAATGAAGAAACAATCCGTGAATTTGGCGAGTATGTCAAGAGCAATCTGTGAAAGGGCAGAATCAACTGCCCTTTTTTAAGAAATATTTATATCTAAAAAAAGCGATATATAGATTTATTAAGGAGTGTTGTATCATGCATTTTGCCAGTACCGTTGTACGTCCGCCTTATGAGGCGAACAGTGTTTTCCTGCAAATAACGTCCGGCTGTTCCCATAATGCCTGCCGGTTCTGCACCTACTACAAGGATGCGCCCTTTGGCGTATCGCCATTGGATGAGGTCAAAGAGGATTTGCAGGAACTCAAGGAGTATGGCGTATCTTTCCCACGCATCTGGCTGCAGGGCGCCGACCCCTTCCTGCTGACTTTCGATAAGTTGAAAACCGTTGCCGAGCTTATCCACGAATACCTGCCTTTTGTCCAGTCCATCGGAGGCTATGGGCGTGTGGACAGCGTAAAGAACAAGTCGGTTGAGCAAATCAAAGAACTTCACCGGATGGGGTATGACCGTCTCGTATTTGGCATTGAATCCGGCGATGATGCTGTGTTAAAACGCATGAACAAAGGTTATGAAGCAAAGGATATCGTGGAACAGCTGGGAAAACTGACGGAGGCAGGCATGGATTATGCCGTTATTTTCCTGAGTGGTCTTGGCGGTCACGGCTACGGTCTTTCCCATGCGGAAAAAACAGCAGAAGTTATCAACCAGCTCACGCCGTTTCGGGTCATGGCGGCAGGGCTTACTCTTTTTCCCGATACTCCGCTCATGGAAGATGTGAAAAACGGTACTTTTGTTGAAGCCACGGAAGCCGAACGAATTGAAGAACTTCAGACGTTTTTGCGTAAATTGACGATAGAAACGACCATAGATGCGACCAATGCTTCCATCATAACGCCTATCTATGGGCAATTGCCGAATGACAAGCAAAAGATGCTCGATACTCTGGAAACTATCTTTCGACGTTTCGGAGAAGAAGGCTTGCGTTCTCGGCGGGAAAATCTCCGCATGATTTAACATAAATATCTTGTTTGCCAAACAGTATGTGTCGGAGGAATCATCATGCACTATCATGGTCCGATTGTACGTCCGCAAACAGACGCGGACAGCATCTTTGTTGAAGTAACAGTAGGGTGTACGCACAACAATTGTACATTTTGCAATTTTTATGACGGCTATCCTTTTCGCAATGTCATTAAGTTAGTGGCATGAAAAAATGCTCTGAGTATAGACACCATGCAGGATTCAGGGTAAACAGGTACGAGAAATACAGCCTCATCGTAAAAACGGCATGACAAATAAGCGGTCAGAGACCGCTAAAAAAAGTTATTTTGTGCAGCTATTATTAATTAACGACAATTGAAGCTTTTGGCGCCATGAGGAGACTTTTTCCTCTCATAATTCCTTCCTGCACGCACAGGACAATATCCGGCCTTCATAATCCAGCCTATTATGTCCGTATGATGCTGCACACGCTTGTCCATGAGCAGAAAGTCATGGCATGTCTTCAGTGCCTCGCTTATGTTAAGCCTGTACACATACCGCCATTTCTTTTTCTGTTCCTTGATTCTCATTACTGCTTCGGCGTGATTAGTGATTTCCATGCAGAAATTGTAAAGGATCATGCGACTCCAGACTTCCTGTATGACGAGCTCTCTCTTTCTGGAGTGAAAGTGCTCCGCTCCCAATGTCACCTTGAGAAACCGGAAAGAGGTTTCGATACCCCAGCGCATTCTGTAGACAATCTTGAGCTTGTCTGGAGGAAAGCCGTTGCTGCCCAGATTTGTTGGCAGGTACTCGTATGAGCCATTTTCAAGATTGATGCAGACCAAGCGGATATTGAGCTCCATCATGCAAGTGCTCAAGGTGATCGAACTGGGTATAGGGGGCGATGACACGATATGAAGCCAGGTCATCCTGATGAAGATACTGTGTCTTGCGATGATGTCTTACCAAGTGCAGATTGAGGCAGACATCAAAAGTTTCTCCCAGCTTCCGCAGCTGCGCAGCACCCCCCGCAATAGATTGGGCCTGTGTCTTGCTGAGGCGCACCAGAAAAGAGTTCTCAGTGTTTTGGGCATGTACATAGAAATTATACGAGCCAAATCCACGGTCGGCTACCAGCAGGCGTTTGAGGCCGGGAGGATTCTGCCTCTTGCACAGCAGGCATATGGTCTCGTATTCGTTCTTGAGCCTAGCCGGTTGCATTTCGGCATCAACGTACTTGTGGGACCCCAGGTCGTACAGTGCCATCATATGGACACCAAAATATTTGTTTGGGCCGCGCACGAAGCAGTCGTAATCCCAATCCGAATTAAACGCAAGCCCTGTGCCGTCGCAGGCCAGCAACTGAAAGCCTTCAAAAGTCTTGCATTCAAACTGGCTGTTGAAGTGGTGAAACACCGTAGGAAATGCGTCTGAGGAAAACTTTTGAAGCTGCTGTGTCAGGGCGGATTGGCTTGGTGCCATGTCCGGCGAGCACCCGGCAGCCATGAAGAAACGGCGGGAGTGCTCGAAGGTTGTGCCTTTCAGTGCACCAATGGAAAGCAGGATAACTGATTTAAAGCCGGCTTTTCGGTTCCTGGTGAAGTAAGTGCCAGGAGCCTTTGAAAATTCCGTGGGTGTCATTGTGTCAATGGCACCCACCAAACAGGTAAGTGTGGACTCAGCGATTTTCATAATGAGCCTCCTTGTTGTTAGTGTGATTGGAACCCACTTCTAACAACAAGGGCGCGTTTTCGCAAGAAAACGCGCCACCGGCATCGGCATGAGTCCTAATATGCAGGCTTTTGTGGAAACGATACTCAGCAGGCTGGCAGAGACAGAAGATTTGACTTTGCTGCATCCAAAATCCACATGGCAAATTTATGAAGCGACTGTGAAAGAAGGTAAACACGAACCCCCAGATTATTGGGACCCGGAAGTGTAGCCTACCGTTTTTTCGCCACGCATTCATAACCCACGCAACGGCAAAGGACGCCCTTCCTCATTGGACGGGCGTCCTTTGACATCATCTTCCCGCCGGGTTATGATCACATCCCAAAACGGCAATTTTTTTCATCAGTCAAAAACTTTAACCCTCTCGCTGATGGGCATTTTCTCAATAGGCTGCGGTGGTGCCAGCGGTGCACCAAAGACCATCTGAGCCACCAGGCTCCAGCTTTGGGGCACATCAAAATGAGCTTTGACCTTCTCATCAATCAAAGGATTATAGTGCTGGATATTGACTCCAAGCCCCATGCTGGTCAGTTGTGTCCAAATGGCAAACTGAAGCATGCCGTTGGCCTGGGATGCCCAAATGGGGAAATTTTCCGCATAGGGTGGGTATTTGCCCTGCAGTTCCTTGACGGCATCTGTCTCCTCAAAGAACAGAACTGTACCATAACCCGCTGCAAAGCTGTCAATCTTCTGCTCAGTGGCTCCAAACTTGTCTGCAGGCACAATGCGTCGCAAAGCTTCCTTCGTTATGCTCCAGACCTTCTCGTGATGCTCCCCCATGGCCAGGACAACCCTGGCCGACTGCATGTTGAAGGATGACGGCACTTCCTGGGTTATCCGTTCCACCGCTGCGACAATCTGCGACGGCAATACTGGTATTTCCTTCCCCAAAGCGTAATTTGTGCGACGGTTGATGACCGCCTCCTGAAAGCATTTCACGGCTGTTCCTCCTAACATAGATTCTCTGAACACAGGGTCGGCCCACACCATCGCTGGTCTTGACCTCTTCTAATTAATATTCTATGTTTTAGACATATTTCCTTCCTGTGCCCAAGCCTGTTTGTCATCAGATGCAAATTCTTAAAACAGCCGCATCCTGACTTAGGAATGCATTGCCATCAGACTCTTCCCTATGATAGGATATTGGCAAATTTGAAGGGAGGAGTTCTCATGATTCATATCGGTTGCCATCTATCAGCAGCCAAAGGGCTTTTGCCACCGAGCAGTATATCCACGGAGGTGGAGAGACAATGTCATTAAGTTAGTGGCATGAAAAAATGCTCTAAGCATAGACACCATGCAGGATTCAGGGTAAAAAGTCATGAGAAACATCGACTCATCGTAAAAACGGCATGGCGAATAAGCGGTCAGAAGCCGCTTAAAGAAGTTATTCTACATCATTACTGCTTCTGCATGATTAGTGATTTCCATGCAGAAATTGTAAAGGAAAACACAGCGACACGAAACGGAGGAAACGACAATGACCATGAAGGAATATTACGGAATCCGCAAAGTTGCCCGCTTCGCAACGAAAAAAGAAATGAAGGACATGAGCGAATGGATGTACGAGTACAAAGGCTATACGGTGATGCTCGCCGAATACATCCCTCGCGGCTGCCAAACCTGCTGGGTGGCAAGCGTGTGGGAGAAAACGGGCAACAAGCGGTTCCCCTACAACAAGCTCTTCGAGATGGCGAGCTACCCGCACTTCACGGCATACGGCTTGAAACTTTGCCGCCAGTGGGCGCAGGAATGCATCGACAGCATGGAAGCATAAACATACACCGACAGCGAACGCCGTTCTAAAGGGTGGCGTTTTTTCATGGGCAAATCACCGATTGGGCAGAAAGGCATCCTCCGGGACGATGCCGCCTTGAGGAATGGTCACGAAATCCGAGGCTGTCCCAAATTCTGTGTAAACTCCATATCGTGATGTAAAATTGTTATTAAAACAAGAGGTTTAAGCCCTTGTCACTAATACCAACCATATTTCTCTCTGCACGTCAAGAAATCCTTGAACGTGCAGATTTTTTATTCCGGAAGCCTGTCTTCATAATAGACGGCCAGCTGGGCATGGATAATGCTCCAATCCTGGCGGCGGCCTGTCCATTTCTTCGTTATGTCCATCATGGCAAGGTAGAGCATTTTCAGCAAGCTGTCATCTGTCGGAAATACGGACTTGGATTTCGTCACCTTGCGGAGCTGGCGGTTGAAGCCTTCTATGGTATTG
>NZ_FNWN01000029.1:0-33095 GCF_900108415.1 Selenomonas sp. KH1T6 | reverse complement strand
TTGCTCATAGCTTCCTGCACAGCCACAGCCACGGCCACAGTCATGCCGACCATGGGGTTGTTGCCTGCGCCGATGAGGCCCATCATGTCAACGTGAGCCGGCACGGAGGAGGAACCTGCGAACTGGGCATCGCCATGCATACGGCCCATGGTGTCGGTCATGCCGTAAGAAGCAGGGCCTGCTGCCATGTTGTCCGGATGGAGGGTACGGCCGGTGCCGCCGCCGGAAGCAACGGAGAAGTACTTCTTGCCGTTCTCGATGCAATCCTTCTTGTAGCAGCCTGCCACAGGATGCTGGAAACGGGTCGGGTTGGTGGAGTTGCCGGTGATGGAGATGTCAACGTTCTCCAGCTTCATGATGGCAACGCCTTCCTGCACGGACTCAGCGCCGTAGCAGCGAACCTTGGCACGGAGGCCGTCGCTGTAAGCTACTTCCTTCACGATGTTGACCTTGTCAGCCTTGAAGTCATACTCGGTCTCCACGAAAGTGAAGCCGTTGATACGGCTGATGATCTGGGCAGCATCCTTGCCCAGGCCGTTCAGGATGACGCGCAGGGGGTTCTTGCGAACCTTGTTGGCGGTCTGAGCGATACCGATAGCGCCCTCTGCAGCTGCGAAGGACTCATGGCCAGCCAGGAATGCGAAGCAGCCAGCTTCCTCGGAGAGGAGCATAGCGCCAAGGTTGCCGTGGCCGAGACCAACCTTGCGGTGGTCAGCAACGGAGCCCGGCACGCAGAAAGCCTGGAGGCCTTCGCCGATAGCCTTGGCAGCGTCAGCAGCAGCCTTGCAGCCCTTCTTGATAGCGATAGCAGCGCCGAGGGTGTAAGCCCACTTAGCGTTCTCGAAAGCGATAGGCTGGAGGCTCTCTACGATCTTGTAGGGGTCAACGCCCTTCTCGTCGCAGATCTTCTTGGCTTCGTCCAGATCCTTGATCTCATATTTCTTGCAAACCTCATTGATGGTGTCAATGCGGCGCTCATAGCCTTCAAATGTTGCCATTGTATTCATTCCTCCTGATTGCTTTTAACTCTTCAGCTGTCACGAATTAGTCTTCGCGCGGGTCGATGGTCTTCACAGCGTCAGCGAAACGGCCCTTGGTGCTGGTGTTGGCCTTGATGGCCTCGTTAGCATCCTGACCCTTGCGGACAGCTTCCATAACCTTGCCAACCTGAACGATCTCGTAGCCGATGATGCGGCCTTCGTTGTCGAGGCCGAGCTTCGTGACATAGCCCTCAGCCAGCTCCAGGTAACGGGGACCCTTCTTGAGGGTGCTGTAGAGAGTACCAACCTGGCTGCGGAGGCCCTTGCCCAGGTCATCGAGACCTGCGCCAACCGGCAGACCGTCATCGGAGAAAGCAGTCTGGGTACGGCCATAAGCAATCTGGAGGAACAGCTCACGCATAGCGGTGTTGATGGCATCGCACACCAGGTCAGTGTTCAGAGCCTCGAGGACGGTGAGGCCGGGCAGGATCTCTGCTGCCATAGCAGCGGAGTGGGTCATGCCGGAGCAGCCGATGGTCTCAACGAGAGCTTCCTGGATGATGCCGTCCTTGACATTCAGGGTCAGCTTGCAGGCACCCTGCTGAGGTGCGCACCAGCCCACACCATGGGTAAGGCCGCTGATGTCCTGCACGTTCTTGGACTTAACCCACTTGCCCTCCTCAGGAATCGGAGCGGCGCCGTGGTGCACTTCCTGTGCCACACATGCCATGTTTTCCACTTTTTGTGAATAAGCAATCATTGTTCGTTTCCTCTCTCTCTAAAATACACGTTTGCGCTATTCAAATGCTCCGCCCCTCCCCTGCAGAAGGGGCAGCGCACATTGAACTAAAGGGATTCTTAAAGCTCCACCAGGTTCTTGCCCGTCATTTCGGCGGGAATCTCCACCCCTGCCAGGGTAAGGAGAGTGGGAGCGATGTCGCAGAGAGCGCCGTCCTGCACGGACTTCACCCGGTCAGAGACCACGATGAAGGGCACCGGATTGGTGGTGTGCTTGGTGAAGGGCTGGTCGTTCTCATAGTCCATCATCTGGTCTGCGTTGCCGTGGTCGGCAGTGATGCAGACTTCGCCGCCCACCTCGCGGATAGCGTCCACGAAGCAGCCCACGCAGGTATCCACGGTCTCCACAGCCTTGATGACAGCCGGGAAGACGCCGGTGTGGCCCACCATGTCGCAGTTGGCATAGTTCAAGATGATGAAGTCGTACTTGCCGGACTTGATGGCCTCAACCACCTTGTCCGTCACCTCAACAGCGCTCATCTCAGGCTTCAGGTCATAAGTAGCAACCTTCGGGGAGGGAACCAGGATGCGGTCCTCGCCCTGATAGGGCTCCTCCACGCCGCCGTTGAAGAAGAAAGTGACATGAGCGTACTTCTCCGTCTCGGCAATGCGCAGCTGAGTCATGCCCTTGTCCTGGATGATCTGGCCCAAGGTGTTGTCGATGGACTCCGGCGGGAAAGCCACCAGAGCGTTCATGCCATCCTCATACTGGGAGAAGGTGGCGAAGGGAATCTTCAAGCTCTCGTCACGCTCGAAGCCATCGAAAGTCTCATCCACGAAGGAGTGGGTGAGCTGGCGGGCACGGTCGGGGCGGAAGTTGAAGAAGATGGCGCCATCGCCATTCTTCATGCCTGCATAGCCCTTGACCACGAAGGGAACCACGAACTCGTCGTTCACATCGTTTGCGTAGCTGGCCTTCAGGCCCTCTACGGCACTGTCAGCGCTGACGCCCTCGGCATGGGTCAGAGCCTCATAGGCCTTCACCACGCGCTCCCAGCGGTTGTCGCGGTCCATAGCGTAGTAGCGGCCGCTGACAGTGGCAATCTTGCCTGCGCCAATTTCCTTGCACTTGGCTTCCAGCTCTTCCAGGAAAGGCTGTGCGCTCTGGGGCGGCACATCGCGGCCGTCCAGGAAAGCATGGACATAAACTTCCTCAATGCCGTTCTTCTTGGCCAGCTCCAGGAGAGCATAGAGATGATCCTGATGGCTGTGCACGCCGCCGGGAGAAACCAGGCCCATGAGATGCAGGGCGCCGTTCTTCTCCTTCACGCCGTTGACGATGGAAAGGAGAGCTTCGTTCTTGAAGAAGTCACCGTTCCTGATGTCGCGGGTGATGCGGGTCAGCTGCTGGTAGATGATGCGGCCGGCGCCGATGTTGGTGTGGCCAACCTCGGAGTTGCCCATCTGCCCGTCAGGCAGGCCCACGTACTCGCCGGAAGCCTGCAGCTGGCTGGTCTTGTACTTTTCGAACAGGCCGTCCAGCACAGGAGTCTTAGCTACCTGCACAGCATTGTTGCTATCGCTCTTGTCACCCAGGCCGCAACCATCCATGATGATGAGGGCCACAGGTGCATTTTTAAGTTTTGCCATTTTTTGCCTTGCTTTCTATCTTAGTAGTTGACAATCTCGGAGAAATCCTTGGACTTCAGGGAAGCGCCGCCTACGAGAGCACCGTCTACGTTGGGCTGCTGCATGAGGTCCTTGATGGTGGCAGGCTTCACGCTGCCGCCGTACTGGATGCGGATAGCATCAGCTGCAGCCTGGTCGAACTTCTTAGCCACAGCCTCGCGGATAGCCTTGCAGACTTCCTCAGCCTGATCGAAGGTAGCGGTCTTGCCAGTGCCGATAGCCCAGATAGGCTCATAAGCAATGACCAGCTTGCCGGCTTCCTCAGCAGTGAAGCCTTCGAGAGCAGCGTTGATCTGAGCTACTACATGGTCGATGTAGGTGCCAGCCTCGCGGATCTCCAGGGACTCGCCGCAGCAGATGATGGGAGTGATGCCTGCCTTGAAAGCAGCCAGAGCGCGCTTATTGACACCCTCATCGGTCTCGCCGAAGTAGTCGCGGCGCTCGCTGTGGCCCAGGACGCAGTAGTCTACGCCGATTTCATTCAGCATGCCGGTGGAGATTTCGCCGGTGAAAGCACCGCTCTTCTCCCAATGAACGTTCTGAGCGCCTACATGGATGTTGGTGCCCTTCACAGCCTCAGCCACGGAAGCGAGAGCAGTAGCCGTGGGGCAAACCACTACGTCAACCTTGGCATCCTTCACCAGGGGAGCCAGCTCTTTTACCAGCTGCACACCCTCAGCGATGGTGTTGTTCATCTTCCAGTTGCCTGCAATAATCGGAGTTCTAGCCATTTGTAAAATCCTCCCTAAAATGTTTTTATTGGTTTGGTGTTCCACCCAAATCACAACGCAATTGTCCAGATTCTGCCCAAGGCAGAATCTGAACAATCAGCGCCTTATGAAGCCATCTTATTTGTCAGCGATAGCTGCCACGCCCGGCATCTCTTTGCCCTCGAGGTACTCGAGAGTTGCGCCGCCGCCAGTGGAAACGTGAGAAATCTTCTCGGTGAGGCCAGTCTTCTCCAGAGCTGCCACGGAGTCGCCGCCGCCTACGATGGAGATAGCGCCTTCCTCAGTAGCCTTGGCCACAGCCTCAGCCACAGCCAGGGTGCCCTTGGCGAAAGCGTCGAACTCGAACACGCCCATGGGGCCGTTCCAGATAACAGTCTTGGCGCCCTTCAGAGCCTCAACGTACTTCTCGGAAGTCTTCACACCGGAATCGAGTGCCTGCCAGTCATCGGGAACCTTGTCCACATCAACGGTCTGGGTGTTGGCATCTGCAGCGAACTTGTCAGCGATGACCAGGTCAACGGGCAGGATAACCTCAACGCCCTTGTCCTCAGCCTTCTTCAGCAGGTCGCGGGCCAGGTCATACTTGTCCGGCTCGCAGAGGGACTTGCCGATGGGCAGGCCCTTGGCTGCATCGAAGGTATGAGCCATGCCGCCGCCGATGATGATCTTGTCAACCTTCTCGATCATGTTGCTGATGACACCGATCTTATCGGAAACCTTGGCACCGCCGATGATAGCCACGAAGGGATGCTGGGGAGCCTCAAGGGTCTTACCGATGTAGTTGATCTCTTTCTCCATGAGGAAACCAGCAACCACTTCCACATACTGGGCAATACCAGCGTTGGAAGCATGGCCGCGATGGGAAACGCCGAAAGCGTCGTCCACAGCCACATCAGCCAGGGATGCCAGCTGTTTTGCGAACTCAGGATCGTTCTTCTTCTCAGCCTTGTGATAACGGAGGTTCTCCAGCAGCAGGACCTCGCCCGGCTTCAGGTCAGCAGCAGCCTTCTCAGCCTCGGGGCCAACGCAGTCAGCAGCCCACTTCACATCTTTGCCAAGGAGCTCGGAGAGATGTGCCACCAGATGCTTGGTGGAGAACTGGGGCTCGCGAGCCTCGGATGGACGGCCGATATGGCAGGCCAGGATTACAGCAGCGCCGTTGTCCAGCAGATAGTTGATGGTCGGCAGAGTGCGCACCATGCGAGTATCGTTGGTGATGTTCTGATTTTCATCGAAAGGAACGTTGTAGTCCACGCGGACAAACACTTTTTTGCCTTTGACGTCAATGTCTTTGATGGTTTTCTTATCCATACAATGCGCCTCCAAATCGAAAATGTTACATAAAAACTTGAGGCCCGGCCCAAGTTTTCTAGGCCGGACCTCAAGAGATCTTTTAGTATTCAGCTATGCCGTACGATTAGCCGAGCTCAGCGAAGTACTTGATGGTGCGAACCATCTGGCTGGTGTAGCTGTTCTCGTTGTCGTACCAGGAAACAACCTGAACCTGAGTGTTGCCGCCAGCAGTGGGCAGAACCATGGTCTGGGTAGCATCGAACAGGGAGCCGAAACGCATGCCAACGATATCGCTGGACACGATCTCGTCAGTGTTGTAGCCGAAGGACTCGGTAGCCTGAGCCTTCATAGCCTCGTTGACCTGATCCTTGGTAACCTCGCCCTTCACAACAGCGGTGAGGATGGTGGTGGAACCAGTCGGGGTCGGAACGCGCTGTGCAGCGCCGATGAGCTTGCCGTTGAGCTCGGGGATAACCAGGCCGATAGCCTTAGCAGCACCCGTGCTGTTCGGAACGATGTTGCAAGCTGCAGCACGGCTGCGACGCTTGTCACCCTTACGCTGCGGGCCATCGAGAGTCATCTGGTCGCCAGTGTAAGCGTGGATGGTGCACATGATACCGGACTCGATGGGAGCCAGGTCGTTCAGAGCCTTAGCCATGGGAGCCAGGCAGTTGGTGGTGCAGGAAGCTGCGGAGATAACCTTGTCCTCTGCCTTCAGAGTAGTGTGGTTAACGTTGTATACGATGGTCGGGAGGTCGTTGCCTGCAGGAGCAGAGATAACGACTTTCTTAGCGCCAGCTGCGAGATGAGCGGAAGCCTTCTCCTTGGAAGTGTAGAAACCAGTGCACTCGAGCACAACGTCTACATCATGCTTGCCCCAAGGAATGTCCTTAGCGTCCTTCTCAGCATAGATCTTGATCGTCTTGCCGTTCACAGTGATGCTGTCCTCGCCAGCCTCAACCTTGTCAGCGTACTTGTAGGTACCCTGAGTGGAATCGTACTTGAGGAGGTGTGCGAGCATCTCCGGGCTGGTGAGGTCGTTGATTGCAACAACTTCATAACCCTCAGCGTCGAACATCTGACGGAAAGCGAGACGGCCGATACGACCAAAACCATTGATAGCAACTTTTACTGCCATTTGAAAATTACCCCCTAAACTTTTTTAAGAAGTTCAAACTCTTACGCACATAATATTACAATAATTCAAGGACAAAGTCAATCACTTTATCATAAATACCAGCAATTATCCTATAGATTCCGTTTGTATAGTCAGAATGTTCATTCCAAAAATACAAACCGATTTATTTGCGAGGAAATGCTGAAAAAAGGCTGAAAAACAATACATACTCGACAGACAAAAAGCCGAAGGAGAAGCTGTTGACTCCTCCTTCGGCCTGTATATCTCATAAACTTCATTTATCAGTTCCCTGTCTGAAATTTGCCAAAGGCAAAATATTCCCATCAGGAATTGACATTATATGCAAGCTTTTGTGTCCACTCTCAGCGGATGCCTTCGGCGGTGGTGAACTCGCCTACTTTCTCTCCCTGCTCCATCTTCTCCAGGGCCAGCATGGCCTGGACATAGATGGCGCACTCCAGGCGCTTCTTCTGAAGCTCGCAGCCCAGCTCGTAGCTCTTGCGGATATCGCCGTGGAACAGGTCGTCATTGGCATGGCAGCCGCCGCTGCAGAAGAAGCGGGCCCAGCACTCACGGCACTTTTCCTTGTTCAGCACATGGCTTTCACGGAAGTACTGGGGCAGCTCCTTATTAGTAACGCCCTCATAGATGGAGCCAAGCTTGTACCCCTCCCTGCCCACGAACTGATGGCAGGGGTACAAGTCGCCATTTTCCGCCACGGCGAAATACTCATGGCCGGCCCCGCAGCCGGAAAGGCGCTTGGCCACGCAGGGGCCGTTGGAAAGGTCCATGTTGAAGTGGAAGAAGAAGAACCCCTTCCCCTCCCGATGGCGCTTGAGATACGCCTCGGTGAGCCTGTCGTACTCCTCATAGATGCGGGGCAGATGCTCCTCGGTAAGCGCCAGGGGGCTGTCCTTCAGCACCACCGGCTCCATGGAAAGCACGTCAAAGCCCGCGTCATGCATGGCCAGCACATCTTCTGTGAAGTCCAGGTTCTCATTGGTATAGGTGCCGCGCATATAGTAGTGCTCGCCCTGGCGGCTGTCCACGAACTTCTTGAAGTTCTTCATGACCTTGTCGTAGGTGCCTTTGCCCCCCACATCAGGGCGCATGCGGTCATGGACCTCCCGGCGGCCGTCGGTGGAAATGACCACTGACACATTGTTGTCATTCAGCCACTTGATATTCTCATCGTTCAGCAGCATGCCATTGGTGGTCATGGTGAGCTTGATGCTCACGCCCTTTTCTTTTTCCACCTCATGGACATGCTCTGCCACAGCCTTCACGGTCTTCATATTCATGAGGGGTTCGCCGCCGAAGAAGTCCACCTCGAAGTGCTTGCGGAAGGGACCGCAGTTCTCCAGCATGTAGTCTATGGCGCGGCAGCCCACCTCGGGACTCATGACAGCCCGCTCCTGGCCATAGCTGCCCCCATCGCCGAAGCAGTACTTGCAGCGCAGGTTGCAGTCCTGGGCCACCATCAGGCACAGGGACTTCACCAGCCCCTTTTCCTTGAAGGTAGGCGGCACGTCAATATCCGGGGCAAAGAGCTCTCCTGCCTCCATGAGCTCATGGAGTTCGGCCAGGGCCTCTTCCAGATCAGCCTTGGGGTAGCTGTCTGATAGTTTCTCCAGCACTTCGCCATCATTCTCCCCGTCGAAGACGTCCATCATATCATAGATCATCTTGTCAATGACATGGACCGCCCCGCTGTTGATATCCAAAAGGATGTATTCGCCGTTCTGCTCAAACTTATGAATCTTGGCTTTCACTTACATTCTCCTTACAATATTTTACAATATTAATGAAAAAAGCCTCCCCCAAGCGGGGGAGGGAACTGTCCTTGGACAATTACTTTTCGCAGACCTGGTTGCCTACTGTGCAGGAAGTCTTGCAAGCAGACTGGCAGGATGCCTGGCACTCGCCGCAGCCGCCCGTCTTCAGGGACTTCTGCATGGTCGGCTTGTTGACCGTCTTGATGTGCTTCATTCGTGAACCCTCCTCACATCGCAGAAAATCTGCATATATTGTTATTCTACCCTATTTATCCTCTTGTTGCAAGAATTTTCCGCCCGAAGTGTCAGTCACAAAGCTCCATCCGCCTCTTGCAGAAGGTCACTGGCTGGAGGTTCATCTCAGAGGCGAACCGCCTGGCCTGATAGAAATGTGCGCCAATAGTTTCCTGTTTATGAGCATCGCTGCCAATGGTCACATACCTGCCCCCCAGTTCCCTGTAGCGACTGTAGATGGGCACCAGTTCCTTGACAGCCAGCTTGTCGCCAAAGCGGCGGGTATTCAGCTCCAGCACTGTCTCCGTCTCAATGACGGCCTTCAACACCTCATCAATCTCTTCCTTGAAGGAGCCGTAATCAAGCTCCGGATTGTCGTAAGGAGCAGTGCGGCAGATGTAGTCTATATGGGCGAGGATATCTATGAAATCATGGCTGTAGAGGTTGTCCACCATAACGCGGAAATACTTCCGGTAGGCTTCCTCCTTTTCCTTGCCCTCGAAGAAATCTGGATAGTAGATGTCCAAATCATCCAGGAAGTGAATGGAACCTATGACCTGGTCGAAGGGCACCCGCGCTACAAACTCACGGCTGCCCTCCAGCGTACCAGCCTTCATGCCCACCTCAATGCCCAGCCGCAGGTTCTCCCCCCGCAAGGGCAGGTATTTCTTCCAGTAGGCCTCAGGGTCAAAGGTGAACTCTATGGGAGCAGCTTCCAGATCCAGGTGCTCCGTGAACACCAGCCCCAGTCCCAGTCTCTCAGCTGCTTCCAAAGCTTCAGAGGCAAGCATTTCCGAATCAGCAGAAAACTCCGTATGAGTGTGGCTGTCAAACATCATGATGATTACCTCGCATTCTTAAGGGACAGGACTGGATTCAAACTCAGTTGCCGGCGTTGATCTGGTCAGCTTCGTAGGCAGCCTGCAGTGCCTTGGCCAGCTGGTCCGGGCAGGAAGTATTCTTGCCGTTGCAGGTATTGCCTGCAAAGCGCTCAATGACAAAATCCATATCCATGCCCTGCACCAATTTGCTGATGCCCTTCAGGTTGCCATTGCAGCCGCCCTCGAACTCAACGTGCTTGATGGTCTTGCCATCCAGCTCCAAGGTAATCTTGCGGGCACAGGTGCCCTTCGTCTTGTATTCGTAAATCAAAATAAACTCTCCTAACTTATACAATGAACTTGCGAAAATATTTAGTACCAGGTAATTATAACACCATTGTTCAAATTTTGCCACGGGCAAAATCTTCCAATTGGTGTTTCAACGAGGCAGGATATATTGACTCACCGCCTGTTATGATATTCGCCCACCCCCACCAATGGAGGCAGGGAACATCTTCTTCCGAGTTATATAACATATCCGGGCTAAATCTCAATAACCCTTGTCCATTTTGTTTGTTGACAGTTCCCTGCCAATAGGATAGCATGAAGCAATATATCGTACAAAGGAGACTTCATTATGCAAATGCGTGGCAATATCCTGCTGCTTATCACCGCTCTCATCTGGGGCACCGCCTTCGTGGCCCAGCAGGTGGGCATGGACGAACTGGGGCCTTTCACCTACGCCGCCGCCCGCTTCTTCCTGGGCACCATCTTCCTCTGGGGGCTTTGGCTCATGGACGGAAAGAAACGCAACTCAAGAAAAGAACGCGGCCTGCACCATTCCGGCTGGAAACTTGGCCTTGGCTCAGGGCTGCTGCTCTTCATCGCCAGTTCCATGCAGCAGATAGCCCTGCAGTATACCACTGTGGGCAAGACCTCCTTCATCACCGCCCTCTACATCGTGCTGGTCCCCCTGGGCGCCGCCCTCTTCCGCCTGGGCAAGGTCTACGCCGTGAACTGGCTGGGGGCTGTGCTGGCGGTAAGCGGCCTTTACCTGCTCACCATCCAGGGAAGCCTTGCCCTGAACCTGGGCGACATTCTGGTAGCCCTCAGCGCCCTGGGCTGGACAGCCCAGATACTCTTCATCGACCGCTTCGCTCCCCATGTAGACGTACTGGAACTCTCCCTCTCCCAGACCATCTGCTGCTTCGTTGCCAGCCTTGCCGCCGCCCTGGGGACGGAGACCATCACCCTGGCTCCCATCCTCCACTCCTGGTTCCCCATTGCCTACGCAGGCGTGCTTTCCACCGGCGTAGCCTTCACCCTGCAGATCGTGGGCCAGAAATACGCCGCCCCCAGCGAAGCCGCCGTCATCATGAGCTTCGAAGCCGTCTTCGGCGCACTGGCCAGCTACATCATCTTAGGCGAACAGATGACCTTCGCCCAACTCTCCGGCTGCCTCCTAATGTTCGCAGGAGTAATAGTAAGCCAGCTGCGCACGATAATGAAGAAAAATCCCACACCACAAGCGCAATGAAAACAACGGGTTGCGAAGAAATCTTTCTTCGCAACCCGTTGTTTTCTCTTTAGACTTCCCTCTTCAAAACCTGCTGATACAAATACCCTTCGCGCACTCCCATATAGCTCACATGAATCATCTTGGCCTTGAACTGCTTGATGACCGTCTGCAGGATGATCATGCCCGGCAGGATAGTCCTGATGCGGTCCGGCACTACCTTCAGCATGAGGTCCAGCTTGTCAGTAGCCACTTCCTCATCACCTTCGGGATTCTCCAGCTTCTTGAGAATTTTCTTCACGTTCACTGCATTGATGACGCTGTTGTTGGGAGGCAGGCTGAACATGGCATTGTTGAGCTTGCAGGCTGCGCGCACGGTACCACCCACACCGCAGATGCCGTCAATCTTCTTATACTTGCCCTCGAAGAATTCCGCATCCGCCATCATGGCTGCCAGCACAGCCTCCTGAATGGCCTTGCGCTCCTTCTTGGTGGGAATGAGATGGCTCACATACTCATTGTACATGGAAAGTGAACCCACAGGCATGGAGAAAGCCTTCTCTATCTTCTGGTCCTTGTAGACTACCAGTTCCGTGCTGGCGCCGCCGATATCCACCAGGAGGCCTGTATGCAGGTGCATGGCCCGGGTAGCCCCCACGAAGTCCAGTTCTGCTTCCTTCTCGCCGGGGATGACTTCTATCTTCAGCCCGCTGGCCCGCATGATCTGATCCACAGCTTCCTCGCTGTTGTCAATATTGCGCAGGGCCGCCGTAGCAAAGGCATGACCCTCCACATCAAAGGCCTTCAAAAGACCGTTGAACTCGCTAAGGATAATGCTGGCCCGCTCAATGCCTTCCTCATTCATGCGCCCATGCTTGATGTACGAAGCCAGACCCGTGGAATCCTTCTTGCTCATCAAGAGCTCCGGCTTATCCCCGTCCATGCGATAGATATTGAGCCGGATGGTGTTGGAACCGATATCGATGATGCCATACATATTGCTATCCCCTTTCTGAGAAAGCCCGTTTGTATTCGTCAGAAACATCTAAAACGTCCAACTCAATTATAAGGCAAATGTTCAGATTTTGCCATAGGCAATAGAAAAAGCCTTCCCATTGAGGTGAAGGCTCATGCAGATGTCACTGCTTCTGCTGCTCATACTTGGACGGGCACTTGATCAAAAGCTTCTCTGCCACAAAGTCCTGTCCCTGGCACTTGCCGATAGCCACGATATGATGGGCCTCGTCGAACTGGTCAGGCTTGGTTCCTTTATACCGAATGGGCAAAGTCTCCCCGGATTCCTCGTCCTGCAAGGTGAAGACAAAATCATCCCCCTCCTGATGGGGCGCGGGAGCGCTCTTGTCCAGGAGGCCCTTCACCTGCACGGAGCTTTGGGCCACCTTCGCTTCTGCCACGCTGACATAGGGGGTCACGGAATCCATGAAATTCCAGGCAGCATAGCCCACAAAGGCCGTCAACAGGGCAATGAGCAATATTTTCCTATTCATGGATAGCCTCTCCTTCTTTTCCTTCTTCCGCCTTCTTCACATAGCGCTTCAACAAGTAATAGTAAATTCCCGTCATATCCGCCAGCGCTGCCAGCAGCGTCCAGAGCATCACCGGGTCCATGTCTATATGGCCGCCGGCATTGAGCACCGGGGACGGATGCAGGGAAAAGTACAGCCTGGGAATGATGAACACCAGGAAGGGCACCGTCAGGAAGGACAGCAGGGCGTAGACCGCGCTGACCCTGGCCCGTCGTTTTTCATCCGGCATGGCCGCCCGCAGGGTGAGGTAGGCCCCATAAATCAGCAGCAGCACGAAGATGGTAGTCTGCCGCGGGTCCCAGTTCCAGTAAGCCCCCCAAGTGAGCTTGGAGAACACCGCTCCGCTAAGGGTGGCCAGAATGACGAACACCAGTCCCAGCCCCGCAGAATTGGCCGAAAGCCTGTCATAATGGCGCTTTGGCTCTTTCAGGTATTTTGCCCCATAAAAGGCACTCACCAGAAAGGCCAGCACCGACACCCAGGCCACGGGAATGTGGAAGAAGGCAAGGCGCACATAATAGCCCAGTCCCTCCGCCGGTGGCACCACAAAGAAAACAACACCTATGATTGCCAAAGTCAGCACAGATAAAACCGCCAGCATGGCTTCACTCCTCATACCAAAGATAATCAAAGAGCAGGGACGCCCCCACCATCAAAATCATATCATAAAGTGCCAGCCCTCCCAAATAGGAAAAGGAACCGGCCTCCCCTCCTAAAGCCCCCGCCGTCAGGCTGATGGCGGGCAGGAACACGGGCAGGATCACCGGCAGCATGAGAATGGAGAACAGCCCTCCATGCACCGCTGAACCTATAGTCAGAGCAGCCACCAGCGTGCCAGCTGCCGCCACCCCCAACAGCCCCAGGGCCGTGGTCAGGACCAACAGTATAGGTTCTGCCACATTTCCCGCCAGCAGCATCAGGAAGAGCGGCAGGATAAAGAGCCCCATGGCCAGCAAGACCAGATAAGTATAGAGCATCTTGCCAAAGAGCACCGGCTGGGAGTCGCCGTAAACACGCAAGGCCAGCAAGGTCCCTGCCGCTTCTTCGTCCAGAAAGACTCTGTCCGCCCCCACCATGGAGGCAAAGAAAAGTATCACCCAGAGGAGGGCCGCCGCCAGCTTCGGTGACAGGGCCGCCCCCTGCAGGGCCAGGCTCACACAGGAAAGGGTGGTGAGGGCAAACATGAGCATGGCAGCCCAGGAAGCCTTGAATCTCATGCCCTGCCTGAATTCTTTCATGAGAACCAGCTTAGTTCCCGCCCAGACTGATGCATTCATCCGCCGCTGCCTCCTCCCTTTCGTCGTTGGTAGCAAGGAGCACCAGCACGCCGGAGTCCGCCGCCTGCCGCGCCTCCCTCAAGACAAGAGAACGTCCCTCAAGGTCAAGGTTGGCCCCCGGCTCGTCCAGCAGCCAAACCTCCGCCTGAGAAGCCAACAGCACTGCCAATTTCAGACGCTGCCTCATGCCCGTGGAAAGCCCCCCGGCCTGCACGCCGTTCATCTTCTTCTCAGACAGCCCTACCCGCTCCAGCAGCTTGCTGTAGCTGTCCCCAGAAAGTTTCTCCCCTCTGAGCCCCAGCAGGAAATCCATATTCTCCCAGGCCGTCAGCCGAGGATAAAACCGCAGTTCCGGCGTCACCATAGCCAGCCGGCTGCGAAACTCCGCCTTCTCCAGCACCAGTCCTGCTTCCCTGTCCCGGGCCACAACCTTTCCTGTATCAGGAGAAAGCAATTTTGCCGCCAGCCGCAGAAGCGTAGACTTCCCGCTGCCATTGGCGCCACGCACAGCCGTAACCCCCCCAGGCTGCAAATGAGCAGAGAAATCCCTGAAGACCACTGTGCCCCCAAAGGATTTCCCCACTCCCTCCATTTCTATCTCTACCATCGATTACCTCATCAAGAATATATTCACAATTGCGCTTTTATCATTATATCATCACTTGCAGAGAAAGTCCTTATGCAATCTAACAAACTCCATGCTAAACTGTGTTTCGCATTACGCCCTTACACGAACACTAAGCTCAGACTGCGCCTTTCAGGCTTGCTTCGCTAAGTGTTCATAGTAAAACAATTCGTTGCAACTTGAAAATCCCGCCCAATTCCCCGGGCGGGATTTGTCTCAGAAGGTATATTCCTTCTCCACCTTATGATAATGTGTATGCAACAGTTCGTGAGCCTTCTCGCTCAAGGGCTCTCCCAAGAACTCCTTGTAAAGCGTGATAATATCCGGGTTCTCATGGGACTTGCGAATGGGCAGGTTTCTGTCAATCTCATAGAGGGCTGCCATGCGCTTTTTCCTGATGGCGTTGGTGGTGCCAATGGGCTGGCCGCCGCCACCGATGCAGCCGCCGGGGCAGGCCATGATCTCGATGAAATCATAGGGGGATTCGTTTCTCTGGATCTGCTCCATGAGGATGCGGGCATTTTTCAAGGTGTGGGCAATGGCAACCTTTGCCTTGCGGCTGCCCAGGTCCACCTCTGCTTCCTTGATGCCTTCGAAGCCGCGGACGGATTGGAAGTCCAGGCGTTCCAAAGTCTGTCCCGTGTACTTCTCGTAGACAGTGCGCAGGGCTGCTTCCATGACGCCGCCGCTGGCACCGAAGATAGCACCTGCCCCCGTGCCGTAACCCAGAGGGCTGTCGAAATCGCTCTCAGGCAGGTTCTGGAAAGTGAGGCCCACATACTTGATGAGCTTGATAAGCTCCCGGGTGGTGAGGACGATATCTACATCCTGCCTGCCCTCCCGGCCCATCTCCGGTCGGGCAGCCTCGAATTTCTTGGCAGTGCAGGGCATGATGGAAACGGTGACGATATCCTCCACGGGAATGCCCGTCTTTTCGGGATAGTAAGTCTTGGCAATGGCCCCGAACATGCTCATGGGAGATTTGGCGCTGGAAAGATGGGCGGTGAAGTCGCCGAAGTTCTTTTCCAGGAAATTCACCCAGCCGGGGCTGCAGGAGGTGATCATGGGGAAGGTGCCGCCATGCTCCAGCCTGTGCAAGAACTCGCTGGCTTCCTCCATGATGGTGAGGTCGGCGCCGAAGTTGGTATCAAAGACCTTGTCAAAGCCCAAAAGCTTCAGGGCCGTGACCATCTGGCCCGTGACTATCTCCCCGGGCTCCATGCCGAAGGCGTCACCCAAGGCCACCCGCACGGAGGGGGCCACCTGCACGATGACGTGCTTCTTCGGGTCCTGCAGGGCGTCCAGCACTGCGTCCGTATCGTCCTTTTCCACAATGGCTCCCGTGGGGCACACCAGGCTGCACTGGCCGCAGAGCACGCAATCCGTGCGCTCCATGGGCTTGTCATAGGCGGTGGTGACGGTAATGTCACTGCTGCGGTGGGCATAGGTCAGGGCAGCGATGCCCTGCACATCCTTGCAGGCCCGGATGCAGCGGCCGCAGCGGATGCACTTGGAAGGGTCCCGCACAATGGCGGGATTGGTGACAATGCGGGGTTCCTCTTTCACCACGCTGGGCAAGTGGGATTCCATGATATTGAAGCGGCTGCAGAGCCGCTGCAAATCGCAGTTCTGATTGCGTGGACAGCTCAGGCAGTCCTTGTGATGATTGGCCAGCATCAATTGGAGGATGGCCACCTGGGTATCCCGCACGATGGGGGTATCCGTGTGCACCTCCATGCCCTCCCAGACCTCTGTGGAGCAGGCCGCCAGTAGCCTGCGCCTGCCCGTGACCTCCACGGAACAAAGGCGGCAGTGGGCCTTGATGCGCTGGTCCTCATGGTAGCAGAGATGGGGAATATCGATGCCGATTTCCCGGGCTGCCTGCATGATTTTCGTGCCCTTGGGCACTTCGATGGGAATATTGTTGATAGTGAGGTGCACCATTTCCTGCTTTTCTGCCTGATTCACATTTTCACTCATTGATTGCACCTCCCACTGCAAAGGTCTTGGGGAATACTTTCATGGCTGAAAGCAGGCTGTTCTGGGCCGTCTCGCCCAGGCCGCAAAGGGAGGACATGGACATGACCCGGGCAATCTTGTGCATCAGCCTGATGTCCTCTGCCGTGGCTTTCCCCTCTGCCATCTTGTCCAGAATGAGCTTGATATGCAGATTCCCTTCCCGGCAGGGGGTACACTGACCGCAGCTCTCCTCGGAGAAAAACTCCTGATTCATGCGCAAAAAGTCCAGCACGCTGGTGCGCTCGTCAATGACCAGGATGCCGCCGGAGCCTACCATGACTCCCGCCGCCCGCAAGTCCTCATAGGTGTAGGGTGTGTCCAGGATGCTCTCATCCGCCACCTTGCCGGAAGCGCCGCCGAACTGGATCAGGCGGATATGACGGTCCTTCTGCACGCCCCCTGCCAACTCGTAGATGATTTCCCGCACGGTGGTGCCGAAGGGAATCTCAAAGACCCCGGGCTTGTTCACATTGCCGGCCACGCTGATCAGCTTGGTGCCGATGGAATCCCCCCTGCCGCAGCGGGCATAGACCTGCTCCTCGTCCAGCAGCAGATGGGGCACGATGGACAGGCTCTCCACATTGCATAGGCAGGTAGGACGGGCAAAGACGCCGCTTTGCTTGATGAAAGGCGGCTTCATGCGGGGGCGGCCCGCCTTGCCTTCGATGGAGCGAATGAGGGCCGTGCCCTCGCCACAGACATAGGCTCCCGCCCCGGAGTAAAGGTGGATATTGAAATCAAAGCCCTTGCCCAGGATATTCTCTCCCAAGAAGCCGTAGCTTTTCGCCTGACGGATGGCGTTCAGCAGCAGGGGACGGAAACAGGAATACTCCGCCCGCATGTAGATATAGCCATCCGTAGCCCCTACCACGAAACCGGCGATGATGATGGCTTCGATGAGGTTGAAGGGGTCATTCCTGATGAGCTCCCTGTCCTTGAAGGTGGTGGTCTCCCCTTCGTCCGCGTTGCAGATGACCACCTTGCGCTCCCCCTTCACCGCCCGGGCCTGGGATAGCTTACGCCCCATGTCGTACTCGGCACCGCCTCTGCCCTTCACCTTCACGCTGGCAATGAGGTCGCTGATGGAGAGGGGCTCCATGGTCACAGCCTTGCGCAGAGCAGAGAAGCCCCCGATTTTCATATAGGAACCAATGGAGCTGGTGTCATACTTGCCGAAATTGCTGGTAAGGAAACTTATTCTTTCCATGAAACTCTCACCTCCTCAGGGCAGGGAACGCAGCAGCGCCTCTATTTTCTCACGGCTGTCCAGATGGTCATATATCTTGCCATTGATGCGCACAGCAGGCGCCCTGTCGCAGGCGCCGAAGCAGCTGATGGTCTCCAGGGTGAAGCGGCCGTCATAGGTGGTCTCCCCTATCTTGATGTCCAGCAGCTGCTCCAAAGTTCCCAAGAGGCGCTTGGTGTCAATGACATTCACCCGGCAGGCAGGCGAATTGCACACCTGGATGGGATATTTGGCCCTGGGCTTGGCCGAAAGCTGGGCATAGAAATTCAGGCAGTCAAAGATATTGGTAATGGGCATGGAGAGCTTCTCAGCCAGATAATAAGCAGTAGGCTCCGGCACATAATGCCGCTCGTCCAAGTCCTGCACCTCCAGCAGGATGCCCACAATCTGGGTTGGGTCATAGTCATGGGATTCCAGCACAAGGTCAATCCTCTCCTGCAGCTCGGAAGAGAGGGGATAGTCTTTCGTCAAAGCGGTAAGCATAAGAACCCTCCTTGCCTCAGTCATACCTCTCATCAATGACCCGCTTCGTCTTCTTCTCGCTGCGGGGCAGAATGCCGATTTCCACGATTTTCACCAGCGGCGTGAAGCCAATCTTGCTCTTGACCGCCGCCGCAATCTTGCCTGCCATTTCCTGGAAGTTCACGCTGCCATTGGTTTCCACATAGATTCGCATGGTGTCCTTGCCGTCCAGATGGGACAGGCGGATCTGGTATTCGCTGGAAAGTTCCGGGAAGCCTTCCAGCACTTCCTCGATCTGCTTCGGAAATACATTGACGCCCTTGATCTTGATCATGTCGTCGCTGCGGCCGGAGATGATGTCGATGCGGGGGAACTTGCTGCCGCAGGGGCACTCCCCGGGAATGATGCGGGAAATATCATGGGTGCGGTAGCGGATGAGGGGCGCACCTTCCTTGACCAGGGTCGTGATGACAATCTCGCCGAATTCCCCGTCAGGCACATTTTCCCCGGTCTTGGGGTCGATGATTTCCAGATACACATAATCATCCCAGATGTGCATACCCGTGTCATACTTGCAGTTGATGCCGATGCCAGGCCCATAGATTTCCGTAAGGCCATAGATGTCATAGAGCTCAATGCCCAGCTCCGTGGAAATCCTGTCACGGATTTTCTTGCCCCAGCGCTCAGAACCGATGACGCCTTTTTTCAGATGCACCTTGTCCTTGATGCCACGCTTCTCGATTTCCTCCGCCAAAAGCAATGCATAGGAAGAGGTAGCAGTGATGACAGTTGATTTCATGTCCATCATCATCTGGATCTGCTTGTTGGTATTGCCGGGGCCCATGGGCACCACCATAGCCCCTAGCTTCTCCGCTCCGTTCTGGAAGCCGATGCCTGCCGTCCAGAGGCCGTAGCCCGGCGTAATCTGGATGCGGTCACGATTCGTGATGCCGGCAAACTCGTAGCAACGCTTGAACATCTCCGCCCAGTCATCCACATCCTTGGCCGTATAGGGAATGATGACAGGAGTACCCGTGGTACCAGATGAGGAATGGATGCGCACCACCTCTTCCTCCGGCACTGCCATCAGTCCCAAGGGGTAAGCGTCCCGGAGATCCTGCTTCTGGGAAAAGGGCAGCTGCTGGAATTCCTCCACGCTCTTGACCCCCTGAATCCCTGCTTCCCTCAGTTTCTGACCGTAAAAATTGTTGACCTGAAGGAGCCTCTGTATCTGCTTGTCTACCTGCCGCAATTGCTTTTCATTGATTTTCATGACAAATTCTTCCCTTCCGTGTACCTGAGCGCCCTCTCATTAAGTTCATGGAACTTGGCAGGAACTTTTTCATGCAGGGCGGCTTCTATATCCTCAAGCTCCAGCCCCAGCTCTCCCGTCCGCACCGCTGCTCCCAGCAGCAGCACGTTGAGCACCTTCATGGACCCCAGTTCTTTAGCAGCAGCCTCGCTGTCAATGAGAGTGAGGTTCTTAACCGATTGCTTGAGATGCTGCAAGACTTCCTCCAGCGGATAAGACGAATCCCCAATCATGGTGCTTACGGGGAAAATGGGAGCAAGACTTGCCACCACCGTCCCCCCTTCCTTGAGGAAGGGCAGATGCCGCACAGCTTCCGCCAGCTCGAAGGCGATGATGATATCCGCCTTGCCCGGTGCAATCATGGGAGACTTCAAGCCTTCCCCAATACGCACATGGGAAAAGACGCTGCCGCCCCGCTGTGCCATGCCAATGGTCTCAGCCGTCTTCACCTCGAAGCCCTTCCTCATGGCAGCAGCCGCCATAAGCTTGGAGGCCAGAATGGTTCCCTGCCCCCCTACACCGCAGAGGATTATGTTCTTATTCATTCTTGCACCCCCCGTCGATAGCTCCTACAGGACATATCTGCTCACACAGGGTGCAGCCTGTACAGAGTGATGCATCGATAAAGGCTTTGCCATCCTTCAGAATAAGGGCCGGGCAGCCCAGTTCCCGAATGCACTTCTTGCAGCCAACACACTTTTCCGCCGCTACAGCAGAATGGCCCGCCGGCTTGGTGACGGCAATGCAGGGAGAACGGAAGATCACGGCCTTGACACCGGGTTCCTCAGCCACCCTTTGAATAGTATCCCGTGCCTGCGCAAAATCCAAGGGGTTCACAGTTTCCACTACAGTCAGGCCGATGGCCCGCAGGACCTTCTCGATGCTGACCTTCTCCACCACCTGACCCATGACGGTGCGCCCTGTGCCCGGGTGAGGCTGATGCCCCGTCATGGCTGTAGTGGAATTGTCCAGAACCACAAGGGTCATATCCGCCTGATTGTAGAATGCGTTGACTACTCCTGTCAGCCCTGCGGCAAAGAAAGTGGAATCTCCCACAAAGGCAAAGCATTTCGTTCCCTTGTCCAGATGCCCCACTCCCTGGGCTATATTGATGCCCGCCCCCATGCAGAGGCAGGTATCGCACATATCCAGAGGCATGGCATTGCCCAGGGTATAGCAGCCGATGTCACCGCAATAGATGGTCTTCTTGCCCTTCATGGCCTGCTTCACCGCATAAAAGGAAGCCCGGTGCGGGCAGCCCGCACATAGCACGGGAGGACGCACAGGCAAAGGAATATCTGCCGGCTTGGGCAAAGGCTCCTCTGAAAGTCCCAAGAAGGAACCTATGGCCCTGCCCACAGACAGCATGGTGTTCTCGCCTGCTGCGGCCATATCCCCTGTCAGCTTGCCACGGATTCTGACGTTTAAATGATGCTTGCCGCAAATCTGCAGCAGTGCCCGCTCGATGACGGGATCAAGTTCCTCGATGCAGAGCACTTCGTCCAGTCCCTCCAAGAACTGCAAAGCCAGTTCCTCCGGGAAAGGGAAGGGCATGGCCACCTTCAGCAGGCGCACGTGGTTCTCCTCGTCCAGGGAATCCAATGTATACATATAGCTGATACCGTGGGAGGCAATGCCCTTCCTGGCCGAGTTATCGCCATAGCTGCCGTTTTCCTTTTGGATTGCATTACGGGGATACTCCGACAGCACAGTTGTCAGTTCCTGGTTGCGCTGCTCAATGAGGCCGTGATTCTTCAAGGACAGTCGCGGGAAAATCACCCAGCGGGAGGAATCCTTTACAAAGCCCTCCATGGGCACGTCTTTGTACTCATCTGCGTCTTTGACCTGGATGGCTTCATAGCCGTGGTCCACCCGGGTGGTGCAGCGGAAAAAGACAGGCGTATGGTACTTCTCGGAAAAATCAAAAGCTTCCTGTATCATCTCGTAGGCTTCCGCCACCGAAGAAGGGTCAAAGACAGGCACCTTGGCAAACTGGGCAAAGGTCCTTGTGTCCTGCTCTGTCTGAGAAGAGATAGGACCGGGGTCATCTGCCACCATCACCACCAGGCCGCCTTTGACACCCACGTATTCCAAACTCATCAAGGGGTCAGAAGCGACGTTCAGCCCCACCTGCTTCATGGTCACCATGGCCCGGGCGCCGCTATAGGCCGCCCCTGCCGCCAGTTCCATGGCAGCTTTCTCATTGACTGACCATTCCACATAGATGCTGCCGGGGTTGCGCTTCGCCACAGTTTCCAGCACCTCAGTGGATGGAGTGCCCGGATACCCCGCCACCAGCCTCACACCTGCTGCCATGGCCCCCAGGGCAATTGCTTCATTGCCCATCAAAAATTCTCTGTGCATAATGCTCTCCTAAAATAATCACTTTCCTAAAAGACAGGAAAAATTTCACATTGCACTTCATTTATGTAAACTTAACACATACGATGTTTTCAGTATACCATTGATGACGAACTTTTGCACCTTTTCTTATGATGTTTCCTGCCAGGGCAAAAGAAAAACCGCCGCGAATAACGCGACGGCCAACTTCGCACACGAAAATGGCCTCCCGGTTAACGACTCCGGGAGGCCGTGCCTATGCAATATCCTTCTCAATCTTTTTGCATACTCAAATTCTAGCATTAATTTGTCATAAAATCCAGCACTTTGCAACGAAACTGCTACGATAGCTCTGCCGATAAAAAACATTGATTACTAGTACAACTGATTTTTAGGATTCCCCCGTAAATTATAGGCCTTACCTGCCCCGTGAAACGGGGAAGGGGGACCGCCGCTAGGCGGTGGAAGGGGCGAAGGTAACGTAACGGCTTCGATTCCCCCTTCCACCGGCTTCGCCGGTCCCCCTCCCCCGCAAGCGGTGGAGGTAAGACCTACTAGAAGCGTAGCTCTCCTAAATGTAAGAACTCACTAACCACGAGTATGTTTTCAATTCTCCGGGTCCAATTTGATATTGGTGATAATCCGCCCCAGGCGGATGCCGGCGATCCAGTTCCAAATCCACTTTATGGCCACCGTGAAGTTCGTGTAAGGCCCGGCCAGGCGGATGAGGTGGACGAAGAGCCAGGCACACCAGGCGAAGAAGCCGCTCATGGTGTGGCCCTTCCAGGACATGACCGCATCACCCTTGCCGATGGTGGCCATGGTGCCCAGGTCCTTGTAGTGCAGGGGCTCCAGATTGGTCTCTCCACGCACCAGCTTCATGATGTTCACCGCGCAGGCGGCTGCCTGCTGGGTAGCCACGGGAGCGATGGTGGGCAGGGGACGCTCCGTGCCGTGGCAGTAGTTGGCGCAGTCGCCGATAGCGAAGACGCAGTCGCTGCCCTTCACCCGCAGATACTCATCCACGATAACGCGCCCTGCCCTGTCTACCTCGCCGCCGCAGTTGGCGATGAAGGGCACAGCCTTGACCCCGGCTCCCCAGATAACTGTGGAGGAGGGAATCTCCGTGCCGTCCTTCAGCTTCAGCACATCTCCGTCGTAGCCGCTCACCTGAGCTTCCAGCCGCACATCCACGCCCTTTTTCCTGAGCACCCGCACGGTTTCCTGCTGCATATCCTCGGGCATCATGGCCAGCAGCTTGTTGGTGCCCTCCAGGAGAATGACCTTCACCTCATTGAAATCAAGATTGTGGAACTCCTTCTTCTGGATATTGATGAGCTCGATGAGCGCCCCTGCTTCCTCCACGCCGGTGGGGCCGCCCCCCACCACCACGAAGGTGAGCATCTTGCGACGGGTTGCCTCGTCATCCTCATGCTTGTTGGCCCGCTCGAACATGTGAAGCACATGGTTCCTGATGTGCAGGGCCTCCTGCAGGGACTTCATGCCGTAGGCGTGCTCTGCCACTTCCTTCATGCCAAAGAAATTGTTGGTGGCGCCGGCTGCCAGCACCAGATAGTCATAGCTGATCTCCCCGTGGTTGGTGAGGAGCACTTTGCGCTCCTGGTCTACCCCCTGGGCCTTGGCCATGAAGAACTCCACATTCTTGTTCTCACGGAAGAAATTGCGGATGGGATAAGCAATCTCCTCAGTGCCCAGCATGGCAGTGGAAAGCTGATACAGCAGGGGCTGGAACAGATGGTAATTGTGACGATCCACCAGGAGCACATCCACGTCCTCCCTGGCCAGATCCTTAGCCAGCTTGATGCCGCCGAAGCCGCCGCCTACTATGACTACTTTTTTCCTGTCTGCCATGAAAAAAACCTCCCAAACACCTACACAATCCAGAGAGTATACAAAAGTGAAAAATTTAACTTTAATATGTGAAAAATATTACTTACTCTGCTTGCTATATATAATATCATGTTTATGGCTTATTGCAAGAGGTAATTAACATATTTTCACAAATTTATTACTTTTTCCCACAAAAGCGTAACATTTCTACAGATTACTATTATTGGTTTATTTAACAACACAAATTGAAAAATCGTAGCAGATTTGCCTCTGCTACGATTTCAAACAGGTTAATTGTATTTAATTGTAGTAAAACTAACTAAAATTCAATAGCGTTTTCGCTTGACGGATGAAGGATAGCCCAGTTGTTCCCGGTACTTCATAACTGTGCGGCGGGAAATATCCATGTCCTTGGCCTTCAAAAGCTCGCAGAGCTTCTGGTCGCTCAGAGGCTTTCGGGGGTCCTCTCCCTTGATCAGCCGCTCCAGTTCTGCTTTCGCCTGACTGGCCAGGAAATCCTCCCCGCTGCCTGCCTTGCCCAACCCCGTCTGGAAGAACCCCTTGAGAGGCATGAGGCCTCCGGGAATCTCTGCGTACTTGTTGGCCACGGCACGGCTGACGGTGCTCTCATGGACCTCGATGGCCTCCGCCACTTCTTTCATGGTCAAAGGCTTCAGATAGGCAGGGCCTTTGTCCAGGAACTCCCGCTGCACCTGCACCAGTTCCTCCACCACCTTGCGGATGGTTTCCCGCCGCTGCTCGATGCTGTTGATGAGCCAAGTGGCAGCGCTCAGACGCTTCTTGATGTATTTCTGGGTATCATCATCGAAGGAAGCCGCCTGGCGGTAAAGATTGGTGATGTGTAGCTTGGGCACGTAGCTGTCATTGAGCCGCACCTCATAGCCCCCGTCCACCTTCTCGATGGTCACATCCGGGGTGATGTAGCTGGCATTTTCCGTGCCGTAGGTGCTGCCCGGCTTGGGATTCAGGGTCTTCACTATATCAACCGCCAGCTGCACATCCTCGGGGCTGGCCTTTTCGGCAGCAGCGATTTCCCTGATGCCCAATTCCGCCACCAGAGACAGATGCTTGTCTATGACAGCGGCCACCAGTCCCTCGTAGATGCCCTGGGCCTTTGCCTGTATGCGCAGGCATTCAGCCAGATCCCTGGCCCCCACCCCCAAGGGCTCAAAGGCCTGGACTCTTTCCAGCACCGCTAAGACCTGCGCCGCTTCGGTGCCCGTAGCCCTGGCGATTTCCTCCACCGGCAGGGTGAGATACCCACGGCTGTCAATGGACCCCACCATAAAGGTGGCAATAGAACGTCCAGCCTCGTCTTCCGGGGCAAAGGCAAACTCCACCTGCTGCAGCAGTTCCTGCTCCAGGGTCAGGCCCAAGGGAGCTGCGGCCTCCAGACCATGGTCCACATCGTCCGTGAAGTAGGCAGGTTCGCCCCCTCCCTCGTAGAGATAATCCGCCAAAGCGGAAATATCCTCCACGCTGAAGATATCTTCCTTGCTCTCAGCCCCCGCCCCATATTCCATTTCCAGGGTCGGGTTGTCAAGGTATTCCTGTTCCACCAGACTTCTGAGGTCCTGGGCGGAGAGCTGGAGTATCTTGATAGCCTGCTGCATCTCAAAAGTCATGGCAAGATGCTGGGATAAATTCATTTGCAGTGACTGTTCCATCAAGTACCTCCTTCTCTCCAAGTTAATGTTATACTCATGAGCAGTGAATTTTTACATTTAGAAAAACTACGCTCCTAGCAGTTTTTACCTCCACCGCTTGCGGGGGGCGCTTAAGCGCGGGAGCCCGGTGGGCTCCCTGGAGGGGGACCGGCGGAGCCGGTGGAAAGGGGGGGAATCGAAGCCGTCACGTTTCCTTCGCCCCTTCCACCACCTTCGGCCTAAAATATGCCACTGGCATATTTTAACCTTCCCCGTTTCACGGGGCAGGTAAGGCCTACGATTTACGGAGTAATCCTAAAAATCAGCTGTACCCACTGGTATTTCTAATCCTTACTTTTCAACAGACATGGCAGCAGCAAGTGCTGCGCCCAACCCGGATCCGCCGTTATCCAGCACCGTATCAACCTTGGCCGCATCCTCGCCCAAGAGCTCGGACAGGGCGCGCATGATATTCTCCTTCACGAAGGGCATCTTCTCATAGACAGAACCGTCCACGGCAATATGCTGCTGCTGCACGCCGTCCTTGCCGGACAGCTGCCAGATAATGCCCACGAAAGAAGCCGTCACCAGACGGGCGGAACGCACTACCACGGTCATGACCAGGTCGCGGACCTGCTCAGCCTCCTCGGCGGTGAGCTCACGGCCAGTCCTTTCCTTGACAATCTCCTGCACCTTAGTGCGGCCTGCGCTCTCGTCCTCCAGCATGCCGCTCATGTCGATGCTGGTGAAGCCATAGGCCTTGCCCTTCTCGTCCAAGAGCTCGGCCAGAGCCATGCCGAAGAGCTCGCCCATATAGCGGCCGGAAACCATCTTCTCCAGACGCTGCTCGCCGGGCTTCTCAGAAGCTTCGTCAAAGGCCGTGTCAAAGCGGTTGGGCACCAGCTTCATGAAGCCGCCGGACTCCAGATTGAGGATCATGGCCTTGTCTGCGCTGTCTGCATAAGGCTCCAGATAGCAGGTATTGTGGCCCGTAGCGTAGATGGAACCGATGTAGGTGCCGCCCTGCTTGTAGGCAGCGGAAAGAAGCACAGCCACCGTGTCGTTGATGACAGCGGCAGGCTTCACGTTCTCGATGCCACGGCGGTGCAGAGCCTCCAGCAGCAGGTCGTTCACCACCTTGCCCTCCACGCCCGGGGTGGCAAATTCCTTGGTCCAGATGATGAGTTTGGCATTGTTGAGGTCAGTCTGCTCAGAGGGGAAAGAGAAGGTGTGGCCCAGCAGGTACTGCTGCTCATGGTTACCCTCGATAGCCTCGTCGATGAGCTCTGCCAGCAGGTCAAACATCTGCTCGGCAGTGGAATCAGCGCCGATATAATCGTACTGCCCCTCAACCTTCAGAGGCTTGGCCACCTTCTTCAGAATCTCAAACTTGCCCTCGCCCTCCAGGCGGATCAGCAGCACGCGCACGTTGGTTCCGCCGAAATCCAGAGCCAGGTACTCACCCTTCTCCTTGCCGGAGGGCAGGCCCAGATAGGATTTCAGCATGCGCAGGGAGGATTCATCAGGATCAACCAGGCCTTTTTTCAGGTCATAGCGGAAGTCAGCCGCAATCATCTGCAGCTGCTCCTTGTCCACGGTGAATTCCTTGATGATGCTGTCATACAAATGCTTGTCAAATGCCATGATTTCTATCCCCTTTTTAATATTCTATAAAAACAAGGCTCAGCCCTGCTCTTCGGCAATTTCTTCCAGATAAGCCCAGCGCTCCATCAGATGCTCAAGCTCCTGCTGCAGTCGGCTTTCTTCCTTGCTGAGCTCATTCAGCCTGCCATAATCCGCCGCATTCTGGGCCATCTGCAGCTGGGTCACTTTCAGTTCCCCTTCCTTGCTGGCAATGAGGCCCTCAATCTCGGCGTATTCCTTCTGCTCCTTGAAGGTCAGCTTGCGGGCAGCCTTGGGTTTCTCAGGCTTTGGTTCAGCTTCCTGCTTTTCTTTCGGCTTGAAAACTGCTGCTGCTTCCTGCGCCGCTTCCATTTCCAGCTGTCTTTCCTTCCAGTAGCTATAGCCCCCGGGGTACATGGTGAGGGTGCCGTCTTCCCCGTAGGCAAAGACCTTGTCAGCCAGCCTGTCCACGAAGAAGCGGTCATGGGAAACAAAGATAATGGCGCCGTTGAAGTCGTCAATGAAGCTTTCCAGCACCGCCAAAGTCTCCAGATCAAGGTCATTGGTAGGCTCATCCAGCAGCAGCACATTGGGCGCTTCCATGAGGATACGCAGGAGATACAGCCTGCGCCGCTCCCCTCCGGAAAGCCGGGAGATGGGCGTCCACTGCAAATCCCCCGGAAAGAGGAACCGCTCCATCAGCTGGGTGGCAGAAATCCTGCTGCCATCTGCCAGCGTCAGGTAGTGCGCCCCTTCCTTGATGTACTCGATGGCCCGCAGCCGCTCGTCCATATCCCGGGCCTGCTGGGTGAAGTAGCCAATCTTCACTGTCTGGCCGATGGTCACAGTACCGGACGTGGGTGCCAGCCGCCCCGAAATGATATCCAGCAGGGTGGTCTTGCCCTGGCCGTTGCGGCCCAGGATGCCCACCCGGTCATTTCGAAGCACCGTATAGGAAAAGTCCTTGATATAGGTGACGCCCTCGAACTCGTGGTGGATATGCTCCAGCTCAATCACCGTGCGGCCCAGACGGCTGCCTGCCAGCCCTATCTGCACTTCGCCCCTGTCCAGGTCAACTTTCTGATTCTTGACCTCTTCGTAGCGCTCGATGCGGGCCTTTTGCTTGGTGGAACGGGCCTGTGCTCCCCGGCGCAGCCATTTCAGCTCATTCCTGAGGAAGTTCTGCCGCTTTTGCTCGCTGGCTTCCTCCCGCTGCAGGCGGGCTTCCTTCTGCTCCAGGTAGTCGGAGTAGTTGCCGGTGTAGGTGTAGGCCCTGCCCTTGTCCAGTTCCAGTATCTTGGTGGCTGTATGGTCAAGGAAGTACCTGTCATGGGTCACCATCAAGAGCGCCCCCTTGCGGGACTTCAGATACTCCTCCAGCCAGGCAATGGTCTCGCTGTCCAGATGGTTGGTAGGCTCGTCCAAAAGCAGCAAGTCACAGGGCTGGATCAGCGCCGAAGCCAGCGCCAGCCTTTTCTGCTGTCCCCCGGAAAGGTTGCCTGCCTTTTCACGATAATCCGTGATTCCCAGCTTCGTGAGCACCGTCTTGGCTGCCGCCTCCAGCCCCCAGCCTTCCTCAGCATCGATGACAGCGCTGTACCTGGCCAGCCGTTCCTGTATATTTTTATTCTCCGGCTGTTCCTCGATTTCCTTCAAAGCCAGCTCATAGCCCCGCAGAGCCTCCATCAGCGGCGTATAGCCCCGGAAGACCTCCGTCAGCACCGTATTCTCCGGCGTCAGTTCCTTGTCCTGGGCCAGGTACTCCAAGCGCAGCCCCTTCATGGTGGTCATGGTGCCATCGTCCACAGGCAGGAGCCCCGCCACTGCTTTCAGAAAGGTGGATTTGCCGGTACCATTTACCCCCACAATGCCTACTTTATCGCCCTCATCCAGGCTGAAATCAATTCCCGTGAAGAGCTCTTTCTCCCCGTAGGACTTGGTGAAATTCTCTACTGTAATGACCATTCTCGACCTCTAACGCACATTTAACATTCCCTACTATTTTAACTGTTTGCCTTTCATGGCGCAAGATAAACCCGCACCAATGCAACAAGTTACAGCATTTGTAATATATCTCCGTTACAATGAAACAATTTTTGCCCTTGCAGCAGGAAAAAAGCCTTGTGCTCAAGAATAAAAAGCTGATAGTTTCGCTAAACTTTCTATTCCCTAAGGAGGATTATCATGGACTTTCTGAAACTGGCCCAGGAGCGCTACTCCTGCAAGAAGTATGATCCTGCCAAAGCCGTGCCCCAGGAGATACTTGACAAGATCCTCAAGGCAGGACAGCTGGCTCCTACCGCCAAGAACAGCCAGCCCCAGCATGTCTACGTCATGCAGAGTGAGGAAGCCCTGCAGCTGGTAGACAGCCTGACTCCCTGCCGCTACGGCGCCCCTGTAGTGATGGCAGTGACCTACGACAGCACCCAGTGCTTTACCTATCCCGGCGACAAATACAACTCCGGCGCCGAAGATGCCAGCATCGTCGCCACCCATATGATGCTGGCAGCCAAAGCCGAAGGGGTGGACAGCTGCTGGCTGAACTTCTTCGACCCCGACAAGGCGGCAGAGGCCATGAAGCTGCCGGAGAATGAGACTGTAGTACTCCTGATGGATTTCGGCTACGCTGCCGAGGGCGTGCGCCCCACTCCCACCCATGAGAAAACCAAGCCCATAGAGGAACTTGTTTCCTACCGCTGATAATCTGCACGACAAAAACCCGGAGTCGATTGCGCTCCGGGCTTTTACTATGCCTGATATGATTTATCGTCAGCCAAAAATATGCGCTATCAGGCTGAACAGCCCCCAGATGAGCAGGATAAACCAGCTGGCGACGAAAAAGGTAGCCAGTCCCAGCGCCCAGGGCATATACCTGGCAAAACCCGCCGCCTTGGCCTCGCTGTCACGCAGCACATGATAGGGCAGCAGCTTCCGCAGCCCCTCCACTGCCATGGGCACAATCACCAGATCATCCATCATGCCAGCCAAAGGCAGGGCATCCGGCACCAGGTCCACAGGGCTGATAAAGTAAAGCAGCGCCGCCACCAGGAGCCCCTTGACGGACTTAGGGGTGTCCTTGTTCCTTAGGGCAATGAGCATCACGATAAAATCATGGCGAAACAGCTTCAGCAAAGCAAATATGCGTCCCATAGAGCATCTCCTCTTACTTGCAAAATCGAACTCCACTTGATGAATCCTTTTGCCATATTCTATGACTTTGGCATGGAAAAGGCAAGAAAAACGCCCGCTTTCACCAACCTGGAGTCCAAGTTCACAGAAGCCTCGAATCATGTTCTCACAGTCATAAGCTCCTTATCAAGGCAACGCCCCAGCCCCCGCCCAGCGGGGGCACTCCTGTCAGCTCCGCACCTTCTGCAACCCCTACTCTGCTGCCTCTTCTCGGGTCTCTTTCCACCGCTTCACCAGCCTGGCGGCCAGATTCACAGAAGCTTCGATACCGAATTTTTCCTTCAGCATATCCGCCACGGCCTTATTGGTATGGTAGTTGCCGGTATCCAGTTCCACCCACACCTGCTCCTCGATACCCTCGGTCTTCTTCTTCCGCCCAGAGCCGCGTTTGATGGCGAAAAGCTTGGAAGTGGGTTCCTCCTCTTCCATAATCTTGCGCAGAGCACGGACGCTCCTGATGCACATGCCCGTCAGCGCCACGATCTCCTCATTGCCCATGCCAGCCACAAGGAGCAGCATGGCAGCCGCCCGCTTGGAGAGAGTGGGCGGCATCAGGGTGCCCAGGAACTCCATGGTGGCAGGTACCCAGGCATCGAATTCGCCGGTGTAGCTATAGGCGATTTTATGCCGTCCAACTCTGTTTTTATACTTCTCCATATACTCCTCCTTACCAGGGATAAAGACTTTTTGTATTGCCATTGTCACACACAAGCTATATAATGTATAAAAAGGAGTGATATATATGGCACAAGCTACCCTCAGCGTCAGAATTGACCACGATGACAAGAAATACTTTGAAGAATTCTGCAACAATGCAGGTCTGAACGTATCTGTTGCCATCAACATGTTTGTCAAGGCAGTCATCAGAACCCAGCGCATCCCCTTCGAGATTGAGGCAGACCCCTTCTACAGCGAGAGGAATCTGAAGCGGCTCCGCAAATCCATAGCAGAAGTCGAAGCCGGCCATAGCACAGTCCATGAGTTAGTCGAGGTGGACTGACATGATACTTTCATGGTCTGATGATGCCTGGGACGATTATTGCTACTGGCAAAACCGGGACAGGAAAATCTTGAAACGCATCAACATGCTCATCAAAGACATCAAGCGAAATCAATACACCGGCATTGGCAACCCTGAGCCACTCAAGCATGACCTCAGCAGATACTGGAGCCGCAGGATTGATGACAAAAACCGCCTCGTTTACCACGAAAGGAGGCAGCATAAATGATTGACGAATTTGAGCACATAAAGTTTTTGGCTGACACCATCGCCGACAGCCTCCACCCTAAAAAAATTTACCTTTTTGGCTCTTTTGCCGAGGGAAGGAATACCGAAAGCAGTGACTACGATTTCTATGTAGTCATGCCTGATGATGACAAAAGGAACACATTAGACCTGATTGTGTCCGCTCAAAAATCCCTCCGCCATAAGAAACAGCGCGCCGTTGATGTCCTAGTCAATCGCTTTGACACCTTTAATTTATTAAAAGATTCTCCATTATCAGTTGAAAATGATGTAGCCACAAAAGGGGTACTGATTTATGGATAAGGCAATCGACCCTCATATCTGGTTAGCCCAGGCAAAAATCGAGCTAGAGGTTGCCAAGCATTTGGAGCAAGAATTCATTCCAAAACCATTGGAAATTATCTGCTTCCATGCCCAGCAAACTGCAGAAAAAGCTATCAAGGCTGTAATCTTAAACGATGCTACACAAAATTCTGTTGCCAAAACCCATGACCTTTCATTCCTATTGGATAGCATCGATAAGAACCAATATCCCTTTGAAGATGAGTTCTATGATTATGCCGATGAACTTTTCCCTTACAGCGTTGCCACCAGATACCCCAGTATGCTTCAAGACAACATCGACGAGTACAAAACCACCCAAGCACTGAGACATGCCGAAAAAATCTTGAATTGGGCCACAAAAGCAATCAATAAGGAATAAGTCTGTACCACAACATCTCCAGCAGCCATCTCTAAAGGATTATATCCCACAGAGATGGCCTTTTTCATAGCCAGTCTCTTCTTCAACGGTTAGCCTGAAGATAAAAGTCAAAAGTCTTGCTTAACCCTTCATCCAAACTTGTCTTAGCCTGCCAGCCGAAAGCACTGAGACATGCAACATCAGTAAGCTTCCGCTTCATGCCTTCCGGCTTATCCGTGTTATGGATGAAATTGCCTGTATAGCCCACCACTTTGGCAATGGCTTCATAATATTCGAAAAGCTCGGAGGTTGGCTCCTGCTCCTCCATAGTTTTCCTGAGTGCCCGGACGCTCCTGATGCACATGCCCGTCAGAGCCACAATTTCCTCATTGCCCATGCCAGCCACCAAGAGCAGCATGGCAGCCGCCCGCTTGGAAAGAGTGGGCGGCATCAGGGTGCCCAGGAACTCCATGGTGGCAGGTACCCAGGCATCGAACTCACCTGTGTGGCTATAGACGATTTTATGCCGCCCAACTCTACTTTTGTATTTTTCCATATACTCCTCCCTGCTTATTACACGCTTCTCATTCAACATTTTCTTGCATCATCATGTACCTGGAATCTCATGGCCAGCATCAGCAGGTCTTCCCTATGCTCTACGCTTAGACTTCGAAAAAGTTGCAGCAGATGTTGCTCGTCCTGCGGCAATTCCCCCTGGCCAGCAGGAAGCTCATACCCCAGAAGCCAGGCCAGCCTTCCCAAGTCGATTAATGCCGACAAGATGACTGACGAGGAGCTACGCCATCACCTACTGACCGGCTACCAGGAGGCCATCGAAGGCAAGGCCCTTTCTACCGTTGATGTATTTGCGGATTTTAATGCTTCAACGTCCCATCCGCATTAAAATATTTGATGTACAACTCACTATCCGACATATAAAAATTTTTGTTTATATATGCTTCTTTATCTTCGAATGTGTCAAAAAAAGACATTTCCATAGTAAGCGGTAAATAATACGGTGTATTTAAACTGTGCCTCCCATATGAGATAATTGACTAAAATCACTCACATGAAAAAGCTGAAAAAGTCATTTT
>NZ_FNWN01000057.1:0-11276 GCF_900108415.1 Selenomonas sp. KH1T6 | reverse complement strand
AGCAAGTCTACAACAAGCGCACATCTGCCGAACGCGCAAACAAATACATAAAGATTGACGGGTTGTTGGAAGAAGGGCACCATCACTCTTCCATGATGTGGTATATTCGGTTATTCGCAATAATATCCGTCATCCATGTAAATGCCTGGCGTAAGCGTGCTTGAACTCTGAAAAAATTTGTTTTTCAGAGGCTGGTTTTTCTGCGCCAATTTTCTCATACGCTTTCAAGCTATGGTATTCCAGCTTTGTGTAAAAGCATTTCCCATCACCTCAATACCAACAGCCACACATTCTCATTTAGATTACCGGGTTTTCTAATTCACATAATGGTGTCCGTGTAACGATGTAAGACACCTTCTGTTGGCACACTTCGACATCATATGGAAATTCCCTTCCTAGGAATCGTTATTTAAAATAATGAAAATGGTTATCATGAGCATTTTTTTAGACATCAGGTGCACTATAATTAGGATATAGGCAGATACGCACAGGGAGGAGGAGAATCTGATGAATAGCTGGGATGAATTGGCAAAGGGAGAAAATGAGGAACTGCTATGCTGCTTTCAAACAGCGATATCATACTATGAAAAGTCGGCAGAAGAGAATAATTTTGAAGCTATGGAGCACTTGGCACAAATCTATGAGGATGGTTTAGGCATACAGCGTGATTTGCTCAGAGCCAGAGATTGGTGGCTGCGGGCCCAGAATGGATATACTGCTGACGCGTTTTTGAAAGCAGGAGATATCTATTCTGCAGGGACAAGAACAAACCAGGATATAGTACTTGCCAATCAGTTTTATAAAAAAGCTATCATGCATAAAAGATATAGCAGCTGTGATAGGGAGGGATATAAATTAGCTGAGGCCATAGAGTATTTAATGAATATTTGTTCAGAGAGTCCTGATGTTGGTGGCAGATATATCGAAAAATCATTGGCTGATTTGATAACTGCAACAATATCATTGAATCCTGACAATCTTGCACTCCGTAAACTGCTGATGAAATCTGTTCCTGGCTATATAAATAAGGATATCCTTCAAAAGGCAGCAGATATGGGGAGCATTTGGGCCATGTATAGATTGGGGAGTTTGTATCTGGAAGGTGACAGCGCCTGGGGGCTGGAAAAAGATACTCATAAAGGTTTTGAATGGATACTGCAGTCTGCGATGAATGGCAACACCCTGGCTATGCTGCAGGCAAGCGATTGCTATGCGGCGGGGATAGGGACGACAAAAAATTATGACGAGGCAGCTATGTGGGCAGGCCAGGCGGCAAAATTTGGCGGCCCCAATTTATGCAATCTCCCCGATTCGCTTTCATATTTGAACTTGAACAATATGGTCCATATCCACTGGTCAGCAGTCCATGCGGTGAAGGAAGCCATTCCGTGGCACGAAAACAAGGCAAAGGCAGGAGCAATTGATGCCATGCTGGTAATGGCTGGACTTTATGAAAAGGGTGAAATTGTACCAAAGGATAGCGGCAGAGCTTTATACTGGCATGAACAGGCTGTTAAGTTCAGCGCAAAAGACAATATAAAAAGTGATTACTATTTAGAAAGGTTAACACCATGGCCTGACGGGAAATCTCGCTCATGGTCATATTATAGAAATAAAGACGTGGCATGCGATGAACATGGCAGGCTGGCTTGCAAGCTGGCAGCAAAACTGGAAAGAGGGCAGGGGTTGTCACAAGATACAGACAGGGCAAAGGAATGGTACGCCAAGGCTGCGCAAGCTGGAAACTTAGACGCTTTGCACAGACTGGCTTGTCTTTGCAGAGAAGAAATACGTGAAGATCCATTCTATATTGCCAAATGGCGTACTACAGTGCGGAAACTGCCCAGAACCAGAGCGCTGCTCAAATATGCAGAGGAAAATTACCCTACATATACACAGGAAGCATTTTTCTGGTTTTTCCAGGCTGCGATAGATAGTGAGCATGGAGATCCTGATGCCTTGCTGGCTGCTGCCTGCCTTTTGAGCAAAGGCGATGGCATAAGCAGGAATGCCACGTTAGCAGAAGCATTTTATAAGCAGGCTATCGCATGGAATAAACGAGAAGCCGAAAATGGCAATGTTGGGGCCATGTATAATCTGGCTGTCATGTATCGTGATGGTGATGGTTTGACACAAAATGCAATCGAAGCGGATTATTGGTTCAATAAGGCTTCCAGAAAGGAACTGGAAGCAGGAGAGCCGAAGCTTTTGGGGGATATCTGCTATCAGGATAAGGGGAAAAATATAAATGAATTAAAGGTGAGCTTATACATTTATGCAGCAATATACGGAAGACTTGCCATTAATAAAATCCTGTTTTATAGCCCGGATTGGGATATTCAAGGCTTTCTTGATTCAATGTTGCCAGAGGATTTTTCCAAACATCAATCTGTCTTGTTAAAGGACAGAACAAAAACAAATGCTTTTATTACCAGGAAGGAATTGAAAATAAACCAGTCGCTGACGATATTTGAGGGAGAGAATGACACTTCAACAGGCAGGAAGTGTTATTTTCATCGCAAGCACTTCAAGTTTTTCTTTATTGTGACCTACTTGGATTGTGAAAATGAAATGAAACGCGTGCAGCTCCTGACCGAGGCGGCACAAGATGCAGATACGCCCACATGTGTTATAATGATTAATCATGGAGGACGCAACAAGCGGCAGGAAGAGTTCATACGATATATTTCACACAGGTCAAACTCATTTATTGAAATTGACAATGAGTATATGACGCAGGCTAAAAAGGCGAACAGGATAGAGTCAGTAATGCGACGGATAATCCAGTCTTTATGAAGATAATCTCTCTAAAAAGGATTCTGTGGAATATTGTATGGGGAAAAAGGAGATTTTATGAAAACAGTAAAGATATCAGGTAATTGTTCTGAAGCTATAGTCTACACGACAGACAATGCTGGCACTGCCTTGGATGAGTATGCCATAGCCCAGCTGAAAATGCTGACAGACAATCCGGCGACTGCAGGCAGTAAGATTCGTGTCATGCCGGATGTACATCCTGGCAAGGTCTGTACCATAGGCCTGACTATGACTGTAGGGGAGAGGATTTTGCCTGAGGTAGTAGGCATTGATATCGGTTGCGGGATGACCCTGGCCAAGCTGAAGAAATTCCGTCCTGAATATCCGCGCTTGGACAAGGCTATTGCCGAAAATGTCCCCGCAGGCAGTAGCATCCGCAAGAAAGTACACCACCTGGCTGAAGACTTTGATTTTGACAGGCTGGAAGCAGCCAGGCATATCCGTCGTGACCGCGCTCTGCTTAGCTTGGGCACTCTTGGTGGCGGCAACCATATGCTGGAGATTGATTTCGATGACGAGAAGAATGCATATCTTGCTGTCCACTCCGGCAGCCGCCATCTGGGCAAGGAACTCACCGAGTATTACCTGTCAGCAGGACAGAAAATCCTGAAGGCCAGGGGGGAAGAAGTGCCCTACGAGCTGACTTACCTTGAGGGAGAGTTGATGGCCTCCTATCTGCACGATCTGGAGATAGTGCAGGAATATGCTGCTCTGAACCGGCGCATTATGATAGAAGAAATCTGCAAAGCGATGAAATGGAAGGTTGAGGAACTTCTTTCCTGCCATCACAACTATGTGGATTTTCGCGATGTGCAGCCTATGCTGAGAAAAGGTGCCATATCAGCCCGGAAGGATGAACTGGTCATCATCCCTATCAACATGCGGGATGGTATACTACTGGGCAAAGGCAAGGGGAATGAAGCTTGGAATCAGTCGGCTCCACATGGTGCCGGGCGTATCATGAAGCGGGTGGATGTAGCCGGCCGCTACACAGTCTCGGACTTCAAGCGAGAAATGAAGGGAATCTATTCTCCAAGCATAGGCAAGGACACTCTGGATGAAGCACCCTTTGCCTATCGCGGTCTGGATGAGATTCGAGAGACCATCGCTGACACAGCTGAGGTGACAAAGGTGCTTCGCCCAGCTTACAATTTCAAAGCAGGAAGGGAGGACTAGGCAGTGCGGCTGCAAATAAGCTCCGGGCAGGGCCCGGCAGAATGTGAACGGGCAGTATATCTCATGGCTACAGAATTCCAGCGGGAATTTCCTGATGCCAAAGTTTTTTCTGTAGTCAAAGGACATAACAAGGATTGTTTTTGCTCCATCACCCTGGAGACAGAGCAGGATGCTTCCTCACTGTCAGGTACGGTGGCCTGGATATGCCAAAGCCCCTTCCGTCCACATCACAAGCGAAAGAACTGGTATATTCACGTTAGCCTGCTGCCTGATGAAAGCCATCAGGAAGAAGATAGCGAGTACAAGTTGGAATACTTCCACTGTGGCGGCAAGGGCGGGCAGAATGTCAATAAGGTAGAAACTGGCGTCCGCCTCACCCATATGGCTTCGGGACTGACTGTTACAGCCACAGAAGAGCGAACCCAGGAGGCTAATCGCAGGATTGCCCAAAAGAAGCTTGAGGCTCTGCTGGCCAGCCGTCAGGAGGAGGCAGTTGCTCGGCATAAAAACGAAGCTCGTCATGAGCATTATGAACTGGTAAGAGGCAATCCTGTTAGAATTTACGAAGGCCAGCGTTTTCAGCGCAAAAGCTAAAAGAGCATATTTACAGCAAGGCACTTGTCACCATGATAGGTGCCTTGTTTATTTGAAATAAATATTTTTTGATGAATAATTTTTTAGACATATCATTTTCTAAAATAGAGATAAAGAGACAATTGGAATGTAATGTGTCAAATGTGTATAGCTGAAAACTGCTGGGAGGTTTAAAAAAATGGCCGAAAATCGTATGCCACCACAAAATATAGAGGCCGAAAAATCAGTGCTGGGGGCCATGCTCATCAAAAAAGAAGCTATTATTTATGTACAGGAAATACTGAGTCCTGAGGACTTTTACAGAGAAGCGCATAAGGTGGCATATGAAGCCATGTTAAAACTGACGAATAATGAAGAGGCGGTTGACATCGTTACCCTCACCGAGGAGCTACGAAAAGAAGGGCATCTGGAGAAGATTGGTGGTGTGCGCTTTGTCACGGACATTGCCTATACGGTGCCCACAGCGGCAAATATTTCTTACCATGCCAAAATCGTTAAAGAGAAAGCAGAGCTGCGCCGTCTTATAGATGCAGCTACAGCTATTGCTACAGCTGCATATGAGGACACGGACGAAGTGGCGAATATCATGGACGAAGCAGAAAAGCGCATACTTGCAGTGGCGGCGGGGCAGAAAACAAGCGGCTTCGAGTCTATGAAAGCAATTCTCTTGCGCACTTTCGAGCGAATCAACAGCCTTTATGAATCCAAGGGAAATATTACAGGCATTTCCACCGGCTTCAGGGATCTTGATGCCATAACAAGTGGTCTGCATCCCTCAGATCTGGTGTTGGTGGCTGCTAGACCCTCTATGGGCAAGACGGCCTTCACGCTAAACATAGCTAGTTTCATTGGTCTGCACAACCTGGGAACAGTAGCTTTTTTCTCTTTGGAAATGAGCAAGGAACAGCTTATGCAGCGAATGCTGTGCTCCGAAGGCGGCATTGATGCTCAAAGGCTTCGCACAGGGAAGCTTGAAGATGATGAATGGACGCGTCTCGTGGAAACCAGCAATCGTTTGAACCAGTCTCCTATATACATAGACGATACCGCGGGCATCACGGTGATGGAACTGCGCTCCAAGGCGCGTCGCTTGAAAGCAGAGCGAGGCCTTTCCATAATTTTCATAGACTATCTTCAACTGATGCAGGGGCGAGGGGCTAAAAACAGCGACAGTCGCAATCAGGAGATTTCCGACATTTCCCGTTCCTTGAAGGCTTTGGCCCGTGAACTCGATGTCCCGGTCATTGCTCTCGCACAGCTTAATCGTTCCGTGGAAAACCGCCAGGGGAGGCGTCCGATGCTGTCCGATTTACGCGATTCAGGCTCATTGGAGCAGGATGCTGACATAGTCATGTTTCTCTACCGTGAAGACTATTATGACAGAGATACAGAAGCAAAGAACATTACGGAAGTAATTATTGCCAAACATCGCAATGGGCCAGTGGATACGGTCAAATTATACTTTCAGAAGGAATTTACCAAGTTCAGAGATTTACTGATAGAGTGATAGATGCATATGGCTATTTCACGAAAAATATTTTGTTTAATGTTCATTTTTATATAATAGGCGACAGTAAAAAGGTCTGACGCTAAACAGCAGACTTGTTATCGTGAGCATGCAGAGGAAAGATGCGCAATGAGTCAGGTAATTTTAATCACATCACCCAGATATTCAGGAAAAACTACCGCTACAGCTAATATTGGTGTCGGACTTATCAGAACAGGGAAAAAGGTACTCTAGATTGACATGGATAATGAATTTGAGAAGACACGTCCGAATCATCGTTTCCTTAAAAATCCATTGCTACGGTAGCAGAGAACATTAACTTCATCAAAAGTTAGTACATTACTGGACAATCAAAGAATGCCTGAATAGGCGAGGTGGCATCGGTGATAAAAAAGACCTTTTATTTTGATGTGGAAACAGAGGAATGGCAAGAGGGTACTGGCCATGCATCAATGGTTGAAGATCAGATTAACTTGCTGGCGCGGGAGGGGAAAGACAGATATTTTATCCCGTATCAATGGACGGTTGCAGCTAAGGACGACAGTATTTTAGAGGTGTCCCTGGATATTTTCATGGTTGGCTTCGCCAAGGGGAAAGTGCAATCGATACAGGAAAAACAATGGCTCATCGAATGCGACTTCGCCCATAGCCAACTTCAGGCATGGCCGATGGCCTTCATGAAGGAACGTCAAAAAGGTTGGGTGAAATTTTTTCACTGCCCAGAACATGTCACCTTCCCCGATATGATGGGAGCTTCTTATGTTGAGATACCCACCGTGGTGACAGATACGGCCATATATATTTTGCAAGGATATGCAGAGAGGGAATTCGGTTTTCGCCCAACATCTATGGGGAGTCTGCACGGTCTCAAGCACATGATTGCCTTCTGTAATCGACCACTGGATATGAACATATACCTCCTGCGCCATGTTATTGGAGAACCTTATGAACTGCTCTTTCCCAGAGAGCAACGGGACAATTACCATCCGCTCTGCTATTATTTGCAAATAGACCGTCCCCCCAAGAGTCTGCGACGTTTCTACGGTGAAATGCCGGAGAACTTGGTGGCGTATGTGCTTTTGCGTCAGTTGGGATTTCGTGACATTAATGTTATACGCCGCTTTTTTCAGCGGGAAGTTATCTTCGGCTACCATTTGGCAAAACTGACATTTCATCCGGAGACGGGAAAACTGGAAGATAACTGTCGGCAGCAATTCAATCCTTATTTGGAATGGATGGAGTGTTTCTGCCGATGGTATTTAAAACATCGCTCCGAGTCGCAACTAGCTAACTACCTGCAACCGTTGGTGGCACTGAAATGGACTCAGGACACCATTGACATACTGCGTATGTTTGTTGTGAGCAATCTGGACAGAGACGACAGACTGCTAACGCCGGAAACCCGTCGGCGGTTGCTCCGGGAAGGTTTCACCTCTGCGGTACATGATGACATGATGCATGACTTGGCGAACGTTCTGCCACGGCTAGAACATGGTTGCTTGCAATGGTATGATATTCCCAATACGTCTATTCAATATACGGATAAGGAAAAAGCGTATGCCGATGAAATCGATGGTTACCGTTTTGTCCTGCCAAAAGAGTCAGATGATTTGCGGATATATGGCAAGAGATTTCATAACTGTGTGTCCAGTTACCGTCTAGCTGTATTGGAGCGGAAATCACTCATAATGGCAATGGTGCAGGAAGACCGCTATATCGCCTGTATAGAAATCCAGCAAAGACGGGTCGTACAAGCTTTTGGCCCTTGCAACCAGCAGTTATCGCCTCCGATACAAGAGGTTATAAAGCATTGGGCAAAGGAAAAGAAGATTGTCTATGGCCGGCGTTAATGTAAAAATTGCTAATTTCCTGTATGGTGGAGTTGGCCAAGAAGATTTTGATGTGATGGCAGCTACTCAATATGCTGTTGTCAGTCATCATCATATGGGTTTTATTTCTGCTTCATGATTATTTTTTGTTTGATGGTCATTTTTTTTCACATCGTTTTTGTACAATATATGTATAGAGGAAATAACTTCTTATAAGATTTATGGAAGGAGACATCAATCATGAGTACATCAGAAGAAGGCATTGTGAAGAAGGTAAAGGCAGCCGATGGAGGAGAAAATCGAAAAGAGAAGATCTTTATAAAAGTGGGCGAGGATAGGCTTAGGTTGTCAGATATCCGCAGCTACGGCATAAAGGATGGTGTCCGCTATCTGGTGAAGAATGCCAACATGGTCCAAACTGACAAGATGTCTTTTGAGAGTCTCAGCTACTATGATCCGGAGTCTCAGGATGATCCAATGTGTGACATATATGAACGCCCCATCACAATAGATGGCCGCCTTGTTCGTATGGGCAGTTTGTCGGAGGATGATTTCGTCATCGAGAGAAGCCGTATTCTTTATATCGATCATCGTGAATATCATGAAAAGGCCGTGAGTTTCAATATTGATGAGGTTTTGAAGGAGCTGGATACGTACCTTCTTTGAGCAGGTGACAGGAAAACATAAGTAGAGGAAAAGGCATCTGCAATTTGATAGATGCCTTTTCCTCATATATCGTGAAAGATCAGCCATGATAAGAGATAAAATGGGCTGATTTGATATGCGCCGAAAAATATAGGCTATGTAGTTTAGGGGGGACTTTATATGGCATCTACATCAGAAATAATATTATCTGCTGAAGAAAGAAACAGGCAGATTAATCTAATTGTTGGAAATTATAGCCGTGTCTTTTTACATTCTTTCGATACGGATATTCGAGTAGAATATATCGCAAGAACATTATCTGTACTTGATATAAAGCCACATATAATTGCAGTAGCTTTTCAACGTTTGGCAATGACTCAAAGTGAAATGCCTACGCTTAAAGAAGTTATTGATGTAATAAGGAGTGTTGAGAAGTCTGCTGGAATAGTTGGCAATGATGCCCCAAATCCTCAAAATGCGTGGCATGAAGTTATTCGTCACTTATCAGCCATATATCCATCTGAGTGGTCACATCCGTTTATTGAGCAAGTCGTGAAGAAAATCGGTGAGCGATATATTACTGAACATGAATGGGAAGCACGCGAATTATTTATTAGTGAATACGAAAGTTTATGTGATGATGAAATGAACAAAATACTTTTAGGGATGTTGTGAAATATTAACTATATTTGTTCACATAGCCTCTATGATGATTATTTCTGATTGCGTAGTCAAGCAGTTGTACTGCTAAAGTTTATTATTAGTGCCCCCGTATCATCCTGCCATGCCGACGCTAAGAGGTTTTTTTCTTTGTCTGGCCAAGCGCTTTTCCCTTCGTCGAGTAAGCAGGGAGGGCAGATTGTTATGAATTGGTTGTCCTGTCGGTAATTGCTATAATCGAGAACAATATCATCTATGTAAGCATATCCCATTGTTTTTAGATAGTCAAAGTATCTTGGATCCCATTCATAATCCATGCCCATGAAACCTGTTTTTGGATGTGCAAAGGGGGAAATGCAGAGTTTCAGGCCTCCTGTGGCATCATAATAGCGTGCTAATTCAGGTGCAGAACTAACTTCAGGGAAGCGGGGCTGGGGGGCGTATATTTCCAGGGATCTAATATCGGATGCTTTGAATATGAGGTTGTGGTAATCTATGTTTATTTTCATTGTCTTCAAATGTTTCAATGGATTTTGAAGAGTTTTCTCCCTATCTGTGACAAAATCCAAATGGTACATATTCATACCTCCAATCGTTACTGCAATATAAAACAAAAATTTTCAATTTAGATAAGTTTTCAGATAATATAGCAATCCGTCTTCTTTTGGTTTTTATGATATGTCAGATTATGTGTATGTTTTTTGTATATTTCAATTAGAAAATATGGTCCTAAGATAATTTTTTGAAAGAAGCAGGATGTTCATGTGTGCATGTAGAATATGTTACGCAAAGTTTTAGGTGTATTTGATGTGCGAAAGGATGTGTGTAATTATGCCTAATGCAAAGGAAAAAGAGCTTTTAAAGATGTATGCGCAAAAGAATCTAGGTAGTATAGTCCCGCCTTCTAATCCTTGCTGTGTAGAGTGTAATAAAGAGCATAAGAGTAAATTTGAAACTGATTTATTTAAGCCAGTTTCTGCATGGGTAGTAGGAGATAATTTTGATAGCCAAGAAAAACGTATTCTTTTTGTTGGTAAAACAGCAGTAGGAGCTGGTGAAAATAAGTATTTTTATCCAGGTTATCCCGATGATGGAGAAAATCATTATTGCACGGAAGTGTTTTTTGATGCTAGAAAAAAACTTTGGCCCAATTATAGTAGGTTTTGGAGTACGATTAGTAATGTATCTAAAAGGATTTTCCTAAACGTTCCTATTGATGATTTGGTGGAGTATATTGCTATAACTAATTTAATTAAATGTAATTGTGGACATGAATCATGCGCTAGTGGACATATTGAAAAGTTTGAATTTATGCGCTTTAACTGTATAGATTATCTTGATATAATAAGAAGGGAAATCTCTATTATAAACCCAACACATATCGTCTTTTTGGTTGGGAAAAATTTCGATGAAAATATTTGCTCTATATTTGATGAATTAAATATTATACAAAGGATAAGTCAACCTCGTAAAGATAGATGGATTGGTGAAGGGCGTTTGAGTGATTTGGGACATAAGATACATATTTTGAGAACTTGTCATCCGCAGTATGCACCTAAAGATATAGAAGATAGTATAGTTGACTTTATCACCAATAATCAATTAATCTAAGCCCTTGTTACTAAATGGTTCTAATGGACTCGTGGCTGTCCCAAATTCTGTGTAAACTCCATATCGTGATGTAAAATTATTATTAACTCAAACTTCGCAGTTGTGAAACTGCCAAATTATTCGACTTGTACCATTTCCTAAAAAAATAGCATAAGCTCTCTCCGTTTTGTATAATGAAAGTGACAGCAATCATAACATAAACGGAGGGCTTATGCCATGAACATTGTATCACAGAATCATATCTTTGGTGAACAACTTTCTTCAAAAATATCTTGTTTCCTGGAAGAATTCCATGTTGGCAAGATACTCAAGGCCTGCAATGCCTATAAGGTTCGCGGTTTCTCTGTAAGCAATGTGTTTAAGGTTGCATTCGAGAATGCCTTTCGCAACAAGTCCTTTTATCAGCAGGAAAAGATGGATTCATCTGTTATTCCCTT